>QGUP01000435.1 GCA_003242505.1 Bacillota bacterium | reverse complement strand
AGGTTGCCGCGGGTCATGGCCATCACCGCCCTCCCAAGGGCGCCCGGCAACGGCAGCCGCCGCCCGCACGCCGGAGTCGTAGAAGGGCGCCGACAGGTCTCCGTAGCCGCGGTGTGGGCCAGCAGAAGCGAGGCCCGGTTTCTCGCTGCGGCAAGGATGGCGGGATCTGGCGCCCAGACTGCGAGACTGATTGTGTACAATACGGGATCCCGCTGCCACAAGACCCCATCCCCGCGGGAGACCCCGGGGCCGGGACGGCCGTCCCAACCCCGGGGTCTTCAGCCCAGGCCGCCAGACAACGGAAAGTCGCAGGACAAACCAGGACTACAGGTCGTCGTCGTCCCACCCCGCGGCGCCGTCCTCCGGCAGCGGCGGCGGTGCGCCCGCGTCCAAGGTCTCGGCCGGCGCGGGCAGGTCCGGTCCCGGCTGCGGGTCGGCCCCGGGAACCCAGTCCCCGGGAAGCAGGTCCGGGGGAACGAGTTCCTGCCCCGGGGGAATCAGCAGGCCGTTCTTCTCCGCCTCGACCCGAATCTTGTCCCGGGCCTTGACCAGGCACCGCTGTACCTCCCGGCTGAGCCGGGGATCCCGGGGCACCCCGGCCCAGACGCCCCGGGTCCCGGGCATCAGGGCGCCGTAGGCCGCCTGGGCCTTGCGGGTGCCCCCGATCCCTGGGGCCCGGCCCAGCCGGACCAGCACCTGGCGCCGGGCCCGGGCAGCCTTCTCCGACCGGCCCATGGCCCGGCGGCAGGTGTTCAGAAGCTGCAAGAGGGATCGGGGCTCGGCCAACTCCGGGTGCCTGAGCACCGCGTCCCGGATTCCCAAAACCAGCCGGGCCGCCCGTACCGCAGCCCGGAACATCGGTTCCTCCCCAGGCTGCAGCTTCAGCCGCCCGGTGCGCACCAGGGTGTCGGCCAGACCGGCGGTGCTGAGGGGAACCCGGCGGACCACCTTGCGGCGCCCCCGGCACTGGACCTTGAGGGTGGCATGGGCCGGCCGGCCCGCGGCATCCCGCTCCAGGGTACAGTCGAGAATCCGCAGATCGTACCAGTCCACCCCGCCCAGCTTTTCCAGGATGTCGTTGGCCGCCTCCAGCAACTCTTCTGCCGCCGCTTCCTGGAACTCGGAGGCCGCCAGGAGACTTTCGTCCCCCGGCAAAGGGAGATCGACGGGGCCCGGCAGTTCCATGGTGCGGACCTCCCTTGCGAGAGGGCTCCCTCCCATGGTATGCCCGAGCGGGACGAGTGGGGCCGGAAAAAAGCCAGGCGGCCGCACCGAGGTGCGGCCGCGGTCAGGGCCGTTGGGTTCTGAGCCACTCCGCCAGCTCCCGGTACCGGGCGGCGAAGGCCGGGGTGCCGGCGCTCCGGGCCAGGGCCTCCATCCGGGCCTCGAACTCCCGGAACCGGGGGCAGGAAGCCAGGGCGCGCCCATACCGGCTGGCAAAGCCCTCGATGGCCCCAGCCTGGTAGCCGCGTTCTGCCCAGAAGCGCTTCAGGTAGGCTTCCACGCTGTCGACCTGGTCCGGAAGGGCGGCGGCAAAGGCCCGCAGGTCGGGGTCCGGGTGGTCTCCGAGGCAGGCCTTCACCAGGGGCGCCACCGCCCGCCGGTGCAGTTCCCGCAACTGGCGCAGGTCGCTCTCCCGATCCCCGAGGTTCATCCTCCCACCACCACCTGCCAGTCTGCCCGGCGGGGCCCGGTCCCAATCCCCGGGGCCTGCCGGCTTCGCCCCAGACTGGCCACCTCACCCCAGGCTGGCCAGGGCCTCCAGCACCTCCGCGCCCACCGTCAGGGGAGGCTGGCAGGAGGGCCGGCCCACGAGGTAGCCCTGGGCATAATCGACCCCGGCCCGGCGGGCGGCCCGGAGGTCCTCCACCGTCTCGATGCCCTCGGCCACCACCACGGCCCCCACCCGGTGCGCAGCGGCCACCAGCCCCTCCACCAGGGCGAGGCGCCACCCGCCCCGGTCCATCCCCGCGGTCAGGGCCCGGTCGAGCTTCACCATGTCCGGCCGGATGGCCAGGAGGGCCTGGAGCCCCGAGTCCCCGGCGCCGAGATCGTCCAGGGCCACCCGGCCCCCTGCGGCCCGGTACCGGTCCAGGGCGCCCAGGAAGTCCAGGTCCCGGTTCAGAACCGTCCGTTCCGTTACCTCCAGGACGACCCGCCGGACCCAGCAGCCATCCGCCAGCAACCCCGTCAGGGGACAGCGGTCATCCAGTAGGGGAACCCGGGCGTCGATGTTGAGGGAGAGTTCCAGCCCCCGCTCCAGCACCCACCGGCCGTACTGAAGAGCCGTCTCCCGGGCGGCCCGCTCCAGGGCCGGCAGGATGCCCGCGGCCTCTGCCGCCCGGAAAAGCTCGTCCGGCCGCTCCAGCGACCCCTCCGGCCCCCGGAGCAGCGCCTCGTAGCCGACGATGCGGCCGGTGCGCAGGTCCATCACCGGCTGCAGCACAGCCCGGAGCCGGCGATGGTTGAGGATCTCCGCCACCTCCACCAGCCGCTGCCCCTGAAGGCTGGCTGTAGGGCTGGAAGCATCCCGGAGGTGGACCCGGAGGGCGACGGAGTGCCCGCCACAACGGAGGGTGATCACCCGGAACAGGGCGGGCTGGGCCAGGAACTCCTCCCCGGGGCTGAGGGGCTGGGGCACG
>QGUP01000034.1 GCA_003242505.1 Bacillota bacterium | reverse complement strand
GCCCATGGGGGACGGGCTCCTCAACCTCCCCCCCCTGAACTTCCTGGTGGAGCCCATGGAAGTGGACGGGTGGGAGGAGATGGCCCTCGTCCACATCTACTCCGAGGCGCCAAGCTACGAGTGGGTGGACGCCGCCGGCGAGGGCATCGGCTGCGTGGACGACGCGGCCCGGGCCGCGATCGTCTACCTGGAGTACTACCGGGCCACCGGCGACCGGCTGGCCCTCCGGCAGGCCCAGCGGCTGCTGAACTTCGTCCGCTACATGCAGGCCGAGGACGGCGAGTACTACAACTTTGTCACCGACCGGCAGGGGACCATCAACCGGACCGGGGCCACCAGCTACAAGAGCTGGAGCTGGTGGGCGGCCCGGGGGCAGTGGGCCCTGGCGGAGGGCTACCGGGTCTTCCGGGAGGTGGACCCCAAGTACGCCGAGGTGCTCCGGGCCGCGTATAAGAAGGGGGAGGCGGCCCTGGCCCGGCAGCTCGGCCACTACGGCCGCTGGGACGAGGTCCACGGGGTGCGGGTGCCGGGGTGGCTTCTGGGCGGCGGCTCGGACCTCACCTCCCTCGCCCTCCTGGGGCTGGCGGCCTACCACGAGGCCGACCCCAACCCGGAGACCCGGCGGCTGATGGAGATGCTGGGGGAGGCGGTGGCCGCCTACCAGCTGGGCAGCTTCAAGGATTACCCCTTCGGCGCGCAGCCGAGTAACATCGGCTCCACCGCGCTCTGGCACGCCTGGGGCAGCCACCAGGTGGCGGCCCTGGCCCGGGCCGGCCGGGTGCTGGGCCGGCGGGACTGGGTGGAGACGGCCCGGTTTACCGCCGACTCCCTCTTCACCTTCTTCCTGGTCACCGACCTGGTGAACGAGATGGCGGTGAGCATCCGCCGGCAGGGGCAGATCGCCTACGGCGCCAGCATGGTGGCCGGGGGCTTTTACGAGGTCTACCGGGCCACCGGGGAGGAGAAGTACGCCCGGTACGCGGGCCTGGCCGGGTCGTGGTTCTTCGGCAACAACATCGCCGGGGTCCAGATGTACGACCCGGAGACCGGCCGGTGCTTTGACGGCATCGGCGGCGCCAACCCCTTCCTGGTGAACCGGAACGCCGGCGCGGAGTCGACCATCGAGGCGCTCCTGGCCCTCATCCCCCTCACCCGGGATCCGGTGGCGGCACCGTACCTCTTCTACAAGGAGGAGAGCCGCTCCCCGGCCCCGCTGGTTGAGGCGGAAAGCGGCAACCCGGTGGCGGGGGAGCCGGTCTACGGCCGGCGGGAGTGGACCGGCGAGGCCAACTTCTCCGGCGGCCGGTACTACGCCCTGGCCCCCGGGGATGCGGTGGCGGTGCCGGTGACGGTGACCGAGGCCGGGGAGTACCACCTCTACCTCTCCCACCTCCGGCAGGCCGCCCCGGCCCCGGAGACGGCCCGGGAGATCCCGGCGGTCCGAAGGGAGGGCGCGGTGGCGGTGGACGGCCGGCTGGACGAGCCGGCCTGGTCCCGGGCCCCCCGGCTGGAGGTGAATCGCCCGGACCAGCTCCTCCGGGGCGGGGCCACCTGGCTCGGGCCGGAGAAGGAGAGCTTTGCCTTCCGGGTCCTCTGGGACGACCAGTACCTCTACATCGGCGCGGAGGTCCGGGACCCGGAGCACCGGCAGGAGAACTTCGGCCCCTCGGTCTGGCGGGGGGATGCCCTCTGGATCTACCTGGATACCCGGGGGGACAAGAGCCGGGTGGACGTGAAGCTCACCCTGGCCCAGACGCCCCAGGGGCCCGAGGTCTGGGACTGGCGGGGCGGGGGGTTCCTCCCCGGCGCCTCCCTGGCCTTTGCGGAGATCCCGGGCGGGTACGTCTATGAGGCGGCCCTGCCCCTCGAGGCCCTGGGGGGCCTCAGGCCGGAGCCGGGCCGCCGGGTGGGGATGGAGATCGGCCGGGGCACCACCGGCGGGGGCTTCCAGGACTGGACGGGCCTGGACCCCGACGCCGCGGAGAACCTCGCCCCCCTGGTCTTCTACGCCGAGCCGCCGGCAGACCGGGCCGCCGGGGAGCGGGGCGGCCAGGGGCCGATGGACGTGGCGGTGACCATCGAGGTGTTGGCGCCTGACGGGACGCCGGTGGCCGAGGCGATCACGGTGGCCGAGGCGGTGAGCCCGGATCGGGACTACCTCTGGCTCGACCGGGTGACGGGGCTCCCCCTGCGCCTCGAGCCGGGGACCTACACCCTGCGGCTTCGGGGCGCGGGCCTCGACCCGGAGCGGGCGTCGGTGGTGGACGCGGTCTGGCTCGTCCCCGCGCGGCAGCGGAAGGTGCTGGTGGGGCCCGACGGCCGCCGGCTGGAGCTGATACGCCACTGGGACGCAGCACGGACCGAATGGAGGGAGTCGTGACGATGCAGCCCGTAGGGATCGGTGTAGTGGGAGCCGGTGGCTTCGGCGCCTTCGCCATGGCGGCCTTCCAGGAGATGCCGGAGGTCCGGGTGGTGGCGGTCCAGGACGCGGACCCGGCCCGGGCCCGGTCGGCGGCGGAGGCCCATGGGGCCCGGTTCTGCGAGACCTACGAGAACCTCCTGGCGGTGCCGGAGGTGGAGGTGGTCTACCTCGCCACCCCGCCCGCGCACCACGGGCCGGCGGCGCTCCAGGCCCTGGAGGCCGGCCGGCACGTCTGGGTGGAGAAGCCCTTCGCCCTCACCCCGGAGGAGGCGGAGGCGGTGGTGCGCCTCGCCCGGGAGCGGGGGCTCCGGGTGGGGACCAACTACGTCCTCCGGTTCAATCCCATCTACCGCCTGGCCCGGGAGCTCCTCGAGTCCCGGGTCCTGGGCGAACTCCGGGAGATGACCCTGGAGAACTGCGCCACCGACGAGAAGCTCCCCCCGGACCACTGGTTCTGGGACCTCCAGGTGAGCGGCGGCATCTTTGTGGAGCACGGGGTCCACTTCTTCGACATCGCCGGGGTCCTCTCCGGGGCCCAGGGGGAGTGGACCTACAGCCAGGTCTGGGCCCGGCCGCCCCACGGGAACCTGGACCGGGTCCTGGCGGTGACCCGGTACGGTTCGGTCCCGGCCTTCTTCTACCACAGCTTCGACCGGCCGTACCGGGTGGAGCGGACCGAGTTCCGGCTGGCCTGCGACCTGGGGGACATCACCGTCCACGGCTGGATGCCCCTGGCCCTCACCCTGGAGGGGGCGGTGGACAGAGAAGGCCTCGCCCGGCTCGAGGAGGTGGCCGCCCGGCCGGCCCTGGAGATGGGCTCGGGGCGCCGGGCCCCGGTCCAGGCGACCCTGGCCTTTCTGGACGGCTACGAGGGCGAGGCCCGGCGGTGCCAGGGCCGGTGGATCGACCGGGAGGTCACCCACCGGGTGCGGCTCACCGTCGCCTGCCGGGAGGAGAAGATGGTGGTCTACGGCCGGGCCATCCAGGCCGGCGCGGCGGACTTCGTCCGGGCGGTCCGGGACCCGGGCTACCAGCCCTTGGTGACCCCGGAGGCGATCCTCGCCAGCCTGCGGGTCGCCCACGACGCGGCCACCCGGGCGGTGCGGCTCGTCTGAGAGGCCTCGGCCGGGACTGCCCGGCGGCAGGGCCCGCCGGGCAGTCCCGGCCCATGGCTTCCCGGCCCAGTCCCACTCTCTCGTACAAGGAGGAAACCCATGCTGCGGCTGACGCGCCTCTCCGACACCCCGATCCTCGGCCCCATCTGGCAGCACGAGTGGGAGCGCGCGGCGGTCTTCAACGCCGGCGCCATCTACGAGAACGGCCTTGTGCACCTCTTCTACCGGGCGTCCAACAACCGGTTCCGCCTGGACACCGAGCGGCCGGACCCGGCCCACCAGTTCGTCTCCTCCATCGGCTACGCGATCAGCACCGACGGGGTGCACTTTGCCCGGTTCGACCGACCGGTGCTGACCGGGGTCGCTCCCCACGAGGCCTGGGGGGTGGAGGACCCCCGGATCACCAAGATCGACGACACCTACTACATGGTCTACACCGCCTTCGGCGGCCGGACCTGGGAGGACTACCGCCCGGCCATCTGCTGGTCGAAGAACCTGGTGGACTGGCAGGGGCGCCGGATCCTCCTCGATGAGACCAACAAGGACGCCGCCCTCTTCCCCGAGCGGATCGGCGGCCGGTATGTGCTCCTGCACCGGCGGATGCCCCACATCTGGATCGGCTTCTCGACGGATCTGGAGCACTGGACCGACCACCGGATCCTGATGACCACCCGGCCGGGGACCTGGGAGAGCAAGAAGATCGGCATCGCCGGGCCGCCCCACAAGACCGAGGCCGGCTGGGTTCTCTTCTACCACGCGGTGGACGACCAGCACGTCTACCGGCTCGGGGTGGCGCTCCTGGACCTGAAGGACCCGACGAAGGTGCTGGCCCGGTACCCCTACCCGATCCTGGAGCCGGAGCTGGAGTGGGAGCGGGCGGGGCTGGTGCCCAACGTGGTCTTCTCCTGCGGCTCGGTGGAGATCGACGGCGCCTTCTTCGTCTACTACGGGGCGGGGGACGCCACCCTGGGGGTGGCGGCGGTGGACCGCTCGATCCTCCTCCACTACCTCACCCGGGAGGCTTCTGGTCGATGATCAAGCTGGAGCGCCTCAGCGACCGGCCGATTCTCACCCCGGACCCCTCCCGCCCCTGGGAGCGGGCGGCGGTCTTCAACCCGGCCGCGATCTACGACAACGGGCTCTTTCACCTGCTGTACCGGGCCACGGACATCGGCTGCCACGCCCGGTACGGCCGGTACCTGAACTCCATCGGCTATGCGGTGAGCACCGACGGGATCCACTTCATGAAGCTGGACCAGCCGGTGATGGGGCCGGGGGCCGTGCCCCAGGAGCTGCGGGGGCCGGAAGACGGCCGGCTGGTGAAGATCGGCGACACCTACCATCTGACCTACACCGGCTTTGGCGGCCGGTTCGAGGGGGACTGGCGGATCTGCCGGGCCACCTCGAAGAACCTGATCACCTGGGAGCGGCACGGGGTGGTGCTGGACGAGCCGAACAAGAACGCCGCCCTGTTCCCGGAGCAGATCGGCGGCCGGTGGGTGCTGCTGCACCGGCGGTACCCGGACATCTGGGTCTGCTTCTCCGACGACCTGCAGACCTGGTACGGGCACACCAGGATCCTCTCGCCGATCCCGGGGACCTGGCAGGACGCCCGGGTGGGGATCGCCGGCCCGCCCATCAAGACCCCCCAGGGCTGGTTCCTCATCTACCACGCAGCCTACAGCCGGGACAACTCCTACCGCCTCGGGGCGGCGCTTCTCGACCTGGAGGACCCAACGAAGGTGCTGGCCCGGCAGGCCGAGCCGATCCTGGAGCCGGAACTGGAGTGGGAGCGGAGGGGTTGGGTGCCGAACGTCGTATTCTCAAATGGTCACGCGATCAAGGGCGACGATCTGTACGTCTACTACGGCGCTGCAGACACCGTGATCGGCGTGGCCGGGATGCGGCTGAGTGACATCCGGTTCTGACGCGAGTCGGGGAGTGGCCATGATCCCCTCTGCCATGCGGCGATTGGTGGCCGTGGGCGGGCTCTTTGCCCTGGCCAACGGCCTGTCGGGGCTCTTCACCGGCGTCTACCTGTTCCGGCTGCGGCCGGGGCTGGAGACGCCGGCCACTTATGCGTTATGGCAGTTCCTGGCCCTGCTGGCGGCCTCGCCGGCCCTGGGCTGGCTGATCAAGAACCGGGGGGCGGTGCTGACCTATCAGATCGGCATCGCCCTCCACGCGGGGTTTTACCTGGCGCTGCTGTTCCTCCAGGAGGAGGCGGCTCTCCACCTGGAGGCCCTGGGCGCCTGGATGGGGCTGGCCCTGGGCGCCTGGGCCATGGCCGGCCACGTCCTGGTCTACGACGTAATCCCGGAGGAGAAGCGGGAACTCTACTTCAACCAGAGCGGCCTGGTCAACTCCCTGGCGGCCCTGGTCACCCCCCTCCTGGCGGGGTGGACGCTGACGGCCCTGCCGGGGCTGACGGGGTACCGGGTGATCTTTGTCGTCAGCTTTGTGCTCTTCGCCGCCTCCGCGGCCCTCAGCCTGGGGCTCAGCCCGATGCGTCCGCCGGCTCCTTTCCGGATCGGGGCGGTGCTCCCCGGCCGGGATCCGGGGTGGCGGCGGCTCCTGCTGGCCCACGGCGTCCTCGGGCTGCGGGACGGCATCACCTCCTTCGCGATCAACCTGCTGGTCTACCTCACCACCGGCGGCGAGGACCGGGTCGGCGAGTTCACCTTCCTCACCGGCGCGCTGGGGCTGGTCTCCTACTGGGTCGCCGGGCGGCTGATGCACCCCGGCAACCGGGAGCAGAGCTTCCGCCTGGGCGCGGTGGGGATGGCCGTCGCCACCGGGGTCCTGGCCTTCGGGGTCTCCTGGCCGGTGCTTCTCACCTACGGCCTGCTGCAGGCGGCCTTGAGCCCCATCTGGCTCACTTCCTTCTCCACCGCCAGCTTCTCCATCATCCGCCGGGCCACGGGCCCGGAGGACCTGCGGGTGGAGATGATCGCCGCCCGGGAGATGCCCCTCAACCTCGGCCGGGTGGTCGCGCTCCTGGGCTTCCTCGCCCTGGTCCGGGGCGCGGGGGAGGAGCAGGTGCTCCTCCTCCGGTGGCTGCTGCCCTGCCTGGGGCTGCCCTTCCCGCTGGCCTGGCTCCTGATGCGGTCGGGCGGCGGGGACGGGCGGCGCTTCGGCCTCCGGTGGCCGGTGCCGCTCGGACGGCGCCGGCCTTGAGGGCCCCACGGGCGGTGACGGGCGCCCCGGGTGAGCCCAAAGCAACACCCACCGGCGCGGATCGGTGCGCCGGTGGGTGCTTCCGTTTTCCCGTGAAGGCCGATTCTCCTTTTTCGCGTCAAGGCAGGTCGACCCGGCGTCAAGGCAGGTAGACCCGGAGGGCCTCGAACTCCCCCCGGAGCCGGTAGCGCCCCAGGGCGGCGGGGATCAGCACCGCTGCGCCGGGCTCCAGGGGCTCCTCGCCGCCCGCCCAGGCGACGGCGCCGCGCCCCGCGGTGACCAGCAGGGCATGGAAGGTCTCCGGGGATGTCTCCAGTTCCCACTCGCCCTCGCAGCGGCCGTGCTCCACCACAAAGTAAGGGGAGCGGCAGATCTCGCCCCAGGTACCCGGGGGCAGGGCCGGCACCCGGCCGGGAGCCGGCGGCTCGCCGCAGTCGGTCACCCGGAGGGCGTCCTCGATGTGCAGTTCCCGGGGCTTGCCGTCCAGGCCCAGCCGGTCGTAGTCGTAGACCCGGTAGGTGGTGTCGGAGCTCTGCTGGATCTCCGCCACCACCAGCCCCGCGCCCAGGGCGTGGACGGTCCCCGCGGGGACGTAGAGCACGTCGCCGGCCTGGACCGGCACCTCCCGGAGCACCGAGAGGGTCCGGCCCTCCCGCACCGCAGCGGCGAACGCCTCCCGGGTGGTGCCGGGCCTGAGGCCATGGATCAGCCGGGCGCCGGGCCGGGCCTCCAGGACCACCCACATCTCGGTCTTCCCCAGTTCCCCGGGGGGCAGCCCCGGGTAATCGTCCGGCGGGTGGACCTGGACCGAGAGGTCGTCCTCGCAGTCCAGGAGCTTGAAGAGGAGGGGGAACCGGTCCGGGCCGGCGGCCATGCCCCGGGTGCCCAGGAGGTCGGCGCCGAAGACGGCCCGGAGCTCCCCGAGGGTACGCCCGGCCAGGGGGCCGCTGGCCACCGGGGTGCGGCCCTGGGGATGGTCGCTCAGCACCCAGGCCTCGCCGATCCGGCCCGGGGGCAGGTCCGGGAACCAGCGACTGAGGCGCCGGCCGCCCCAGACCCGTTCCTTGAAGACAGGGGTGACTCGCAGGGGATAGAGGGGCGTGGACATCGGTAGGCATCGCCTCGCATCGTACACGGTTCTGGCCACAGAATTATACCACACGGGGGCGGCGCCTCCGGGACGCTCCTTCGGGCTTGGCCCTTGCCGCGCCCGGCCCTTCAGGGGCTGCGCAGGGCAGCCTCCATCCGCTCGACCACCGGGGGATGGGTGAAGAGGACCGCCCGGATGAAGGGGTGGGGATCGACGTCGCCCAGGTTGTCCCGGCCGAGGCGCTCCTCGAGCGCGGCCATCCCGGCGGGGTCGCCGGTGAGGGCGATGGCGAACCGGTCCGCCTCCCGTTCGAAGGCCCGGCTGACCAGGTTCTGCACCGGGAGGACGGCGAGGGAGGCCAGCAGGAAGAAGAGGGTCAGCACCGCCACCTGGGAGGGGTCCCCGGGCCGGGGGCCGGCGCCGGCCAGGAGCCGCTGGGCGAGCCACAGGCCCGCGGCGCCGCCCAGGATCCCGAGCCCGAGCCCCCGGCGGATGTGCCCCAGCCGCCAGTGGCCCAGTTCGTGGGCCAGCACCAGGAGCACCTGCCGGCGGTCGTAGGCGCTGAGGAGCGTGTCGTACAGGACGATCCGCCGGGTCCGCCCCACCCCGGCGAAGTAGGCGTTGACCCGCCGGGTGCGGCGGCTGGCGTCCATCACCAGCACCTCGTCCGCGGGCACCCCGGCCCGGCGGGCCAGGTCCCGGACCTCCCCGGCGAGGGCCGGGTCCTGGAGGGGGGTGAACCGGTGGAAGAGAGGGTCGACGACCACCGGCCCGAGGGAACTCGCCGCGACCAGGTAGAGGGCCAGGCCGCCGGAGGCGGGGAGCCACCAGCCCTGGGGCCACCGGCGCACGAGCCAGAAGAGGCCGGTCACCAGGGGGATGAGGACCGCCGCCTCCACCGCCAGCCCCTTCAGCCAGTCCGACAGCCAGAGCCCCAGGGGCTGGGTGCTGAGGCCGTACCGGTGGTCCAGGGCCAGCCGGGCGAGGCCCACGGGCAGGCCGGCCGCCCGCAGGGCGAAGAGAAGAAGGGCGGTGAACAGGGCGACGGCCAGCAGGGGCCGCGGCCCCACCATCCCCTCGATGGCGGCGGCGACCTGCCGGTGCCAGCCCCGGGCCACCCCCAGGGCCAGGAGGCCCAGGGTGAGGGCCTGGCCCAGCGCGAAGAGCAGGTAACGGCCCCGGTTGTAGGCCCGGGCCCGGCTGAGGAAATCGGGATCAAAGTACTGCTCCGCCGCGGCGGTCCAGGCCGGGCCTGCCAGAGCCCCCACCAGGACCAGGGCCAGCACCAGGGCCGCCCCCAGGGCCGCCGCCAGGAGAATCCACCGGGAAAGGGCGGACACCGCTATCGCCCCCTCGCAGATCCTACCCCCTGGGAGCACCCCTCACGCCCGACCTACGCCAGGGGGACCGTCATCCCGTCCTCCGCCAGGGTCACCTCCGGGGGCAGCGGGTAGGGCTCCCGCAGGTCGACCCCGTGGGAGAGGTGGGTGAAGATCGCCCGCCGGGGGCGGACCTCGGCGAGGAGCGCCAGGGCCTCCACCATGTCGTAGAGGGAGCGGGTGGCCACCGGGGCCTCTTCCCGGTAGTATGCGGTGCCCAGGACCAGGAGGTCCAGTCCCCGAAGGGGTTCCCGCTCCGCCGGGCTGAGGTGGATGGAGTCGGGGACGTAGGCCCAGGCAAACCCCGGCCGCTCCAGCCGGAGGCCGTAACTGCGGCCGTTGTGGCCGTGGTTCACCTCCCAGGCCGTCACCCGGAAGCCCAGGAACTCCGCCGGCCCGGTGAGGGGGGTGAAGACCAGGTACTGGCCGAGCCAGGGGTAGCGGGCCTGGATCTCCGCCAGCACCCGGGGCGGCGCCGCCACCGGCACCCGCCGGCCGGTCCAGCGGACCGCGTCGGCCAGTTCCGGCAGGCCGCCGATGTGGTCGTGGTGGGGGTGGGTGATCAGCACCGCATCGACGGCCCGGAGCCCGGCGGACTCCATCTGCAGCCGCCAGTCCGGGCCGCAGTCGATGAGAAGGCACCCGCGGCCGTCCCGGACCAGGGCGCTGGACCGGAGGCGGCGGTTCCGCCCGGCGGTCCGGGCCTCGGTGCAGACCGGGCAGTCGCAGTAGACCCGGGGCACCCCCATGGCGTCGCCGGTGCCCAGGAACGTCAGGGTTGCTGCCACAACGGGACCTCCTTCGCTGCTACCCGCTCCGGCTGGCCAGGGGCAGGGTGAACCAGAACCGGGCCCCCCGGCCCGGGGTGCTCTCCACGCCGACCCGCCCGCCGTGGGCCTCGACGATGGACCGGACGATGGCCAGCCCCAGGCCGGCCCCGCCGCCCCGGCCCTGCCGGTCCCGGCCCTGGTAGAACCGCTCCCAGATCCGGTCCTGCTCCTCGGGCGGGATGCCGGGGCCGGCGTCGGCCACCGCCACCTCCACCGCGCCGGCCTCCGGCCGGGGGACAAGTTCCAGCCGGATCGTCCCCCCCGGCGGGGAGTAACGGATGCCGTTCTCCACCAGGTTGTAGAGCACCTGGTCCAGCCGGTCCTGGTCCCCGGTGATCCACAGGTCGGCCTCGGCCGGGGGCAGCCTGACCTCCAGCCGCAGCCCCGCCGCCTCCACCCGGGGGCGGGTGGCCCGGGCAAAGCGCTCCAGCCACTCCCGGGCCGGGAGGGGCTGCATCCGGAACTCGAGTTGCCCGGCCTCCAGTTTGGCCAGGTCGAAGAGGTCCTGGATCAGCCGGCTGAGCCGGGCGGCCTC
>QGUP01000434.1 GCA_003242505.1 Bacillota bacterium | reverse complement strand
CGCCGGCACGGCGGGCCGGCTGGCGGGGACTGGGGCCCGGGGGGCCGGGGCCGCCCAGGCAGGCGCCGCAGCGAGGCGGCTCCGGCGAGGGTGGCGGCGGGCGGCCGCGGCGGCGGCGGCCGCGGCCGCTGCGGTGGCAGGCCTCGGATTCCTGGGCACCGCCCTGCGCCCCGGCCCGGGTGGGCTGCCGCCGGCCGCGGGCGAGCCCGGGGTCTCCCTGGGGCTGCGGGGGGAGACCCGGGTGCTGGGCGATCCCCGGCCGGGGAGCCCCCTGCGGTTTGCCGTCGCGGTGGCCAGCGAGGCCGGTTCCCGGCTCCAGGTCCAGTCCGGCGCACTGGAGGTTCGCACCCCCCTGGGGGACCTGGTCTGGGAGGCACCGATCCCGGAGTTTGCGAGCCTCGACCTGGGAGAGGCCGAGAGCCGCCAGGCGGAGGTGGTCTGGCCTGAGGCCGGCTCCCCTGGCCACTACCGGGCCGGGGTCCGGCTGGTGACCGTGGACCCCTGGGGCCGGGTGGAGGAGGTGGGCCTCGCCCCCGCGGAGGTCTTCATCCCATATCCCGAGGGAACGGTGCACCTCGGCCAGGTGCCGGTGGCCCGGCCCATCACCCAGGGGCCGGTGACGGCCCGGGTGGAGCGGATCATCCTGGGGCCCGACCGGGCCCTGGTCCACTTCGCCCTGACGGGCCGCGGCCTCGCCGGCGGTTTCCAGTGGAGCCTCCTCACCCCCGCTGGGGTGCCGCACCCCCACCTGGGCACCGACTACCGCCGGGAGGACGGGCAGGTGGTCGGGGTCGCGGCCTTCGACCCGGTGCCGGTCCCCATCCGCACCCTGGTGGTCCGCCTCGGCCGGGTCGGGGTGGCCCGGGACGGGGGAGAAGTGACGGAGTTGCCCTACGTCTGGGAGTGGGAGGTGCCTCTCGACCAGGGCCCATAGACGGCCCACGGCGGCTCCGGCGCCCCCGGCCGCCTCTTTCCCACGGTCTTCTGCCTGACGCCCCCGGGTCGGCTCCGCCTCATCCACCTGCCTGGGCAGAAGTGAGGAGGGAACCCCGGTGGTCCGCGTCGGTCGGCTCTTCGCGAGCCTGGCCCTTGCCCTGCTGCTCCTGCTCACCCTTTTGCCGGCGGCTCCGGCCGCGGCGGCCATCACCCTCTCCAGCAAGTTCCCGGGGCTGACGGTCAAGCCCGGCCAGCGGGTGACCGTGGCCCTGCAGGTGACCAACACCTCCGGCACCGGCGGGGTCGTGAACCTGGAGGTGGCGGAGGTCCCCCGGGGCTGGGAGCAGCCGGTCTTCAGGGGGGACAACTTCAACGTCACCCAGGTCTATGTCCACGCCGGCGGCTCGGAGACCGTGAACCTGGACGTCCGGGTGCCGGAGGACGTGAAGCCCGGCCAGTACCGGATTCTCCTCCGGGCGGAGGGTCCCCAGGGCACCTCGACCCTGCCCATCACCCTGACGGTGGCCCAGCCCCGGCCGGCGGCGGCCCGGCTGACCACCCAGTACCCGGCGCTCCAGGGTGCTGCGGGCGCGACCTTTGAGTTCCGGGTGGACCTGCACAACGACGGCGACACCAAGGAGACCTTCAGCCTGGTCGCCAAGGCCCCCGAGGGCTGGGAGGTCATCTTCCACCCGGGCTACGACAGCAAGCGGATCGCGACCATCCCGGTGGAGGGCGGCAGCTCCGAGACCCTGAACGTGGAGATCAAGACCCCGAACGACGCCCCCGCGGGCACCTACACCGTGGACATCGCCGCCCAGGCGGGGGAGATGGTCGCCACCCTTCAGCTCCAGGTGGGGATCCTCGGCCGGGCGGAGCTGGATATCACCACCCCGTCGGGCCGGCTGAGCCTGGACGCGGTGGCGGGGAAGGAGACCACCTTCCAGGTGCAGGTGCAGAACAAGGGCACCGCGCCCCTGGCGAGCGTCAGCCTCTCGGCCACCACGCCGCCGAACTGGACCGTCACCTTCGCCGAGCAAGAGCTGAAGGACCTGGGCCCCGGGGAGGTCCGGGACGTCCAGGTGACCCTGAAGCCGGACGCCAAGGCCATCGCCGGCGACTACGTGGTCACCCTCCGGGCGAGCAGCTCCGGGCTCTCGGACTCCGCAGAACTGCGGGTGACGGTGAAGACCTCCACCGCCTGGGGCCTGGTGGGCGCGGCGGTGGTCATCGCGGCCCTGGGCGGGGTGGGCTGGCTCTTCCGGACCTACGGCCGGAGGTGAGGCCGGTGGCCGGGGGGATCATCCGCACCTATGACCTGACCAAGCGGTACGGCGACCTGACCGCGGTCGACTCCCTCAACCTGGAGATCCAGCCTGGCGAGATCTTCGGCCTCCTCGGCCCCAACGGCGCCGGCAAGACCACCACCATCCTGATGCTCCTGGGCCTCACCGAGCCCACCGGGGGCCGGGCGGAGGTCTGCGGCCTCGACCCGACCCGGGAGCCCCTGGCGGTGAAGCGCCAGGTGGGGTACCTGCCGGACAACGTGGGGTTCTACGATGAACTGACGGGCCGGCAGAACCTCCGGTACACCGCGGAGCTCAACGGCCTGCCCCGGGAGGAGGCGGAGCGGCGGATCGAGGTCGCCCTCGAGCAGGTCGGCCTCACCGCCGTGGCCGACCGGAAGGTGGCCACCTACTCCCGGGGCATGCGTCAGCGGCTGGGGCT
>QGUP01000433.1 GCA_003242505.1 Bacillota bacterium | reverse complement strand
GCATCGGTGACCCGGCACGCTTTCCGAATGGGAAGGCAGTGACCCGCTATGCGGGGCTTGACCCGTCCGTATACCAGTCTGGGGAGCAGGACCGGCGGGGTCGGATCAGCAAGAATGGGGACGGACTGCTGCGCCGGATCCTGGTGCAAGCGGCCTACCAGGTTGCCCGTCACGACACCGGGGCCCTGGGCGATTTCTTCCGCCGCAAGCAAAAGCAGATAGGGACAAAGCGGGCCATTATCGCCCTGGCACGCAAGCTCCTGGTTGTAGCGTGGAAGATCCTGTTGACGAACACGCCGTACCGGAGTGTGCGGACTGAACGCTACCAGGAGAAGCTCGGGGAATTGAAGTGCCTGGCGTTAAAGAAGAGCAAGTTATCGCCAGACGAGTTCTCGCCAGGCGAGGATTGGGTGGCCCAGCCGGGCTACCAGAGCCAGCGAACTAGCTGCCTACGCTTCATAATACAAACACATGTTCCGTATTGACGTCCATCACAAGTGTAAATTCGGTTCCCTACGGGATGGGGCGATACAGGTCTAGCCGTTGGTAAGCTCCAGAGTCGTTTCCGCAAGCTTCTCGCCCTCGTACAGCTTCTCCATCGACTTCATGCTGAAGTACCGCCGTTCCACCAGCCACTCATCCTGCTGTTCCTGGAGAATCGCCCCGATCAGCCGCAAGGCGGCCTGCGGGTTCGGAAAGATGCCCACCACATCCACCCGCCGGGCAATCTCCCGGTTCAGGCGCTCCAGCGGGTTCGTGGAGTGTATGTTGCGCCAGTGTTCGGCAGGGAACTGCATGTACGTCAGCACGTCGTCCGCGGCCTCCAGAAGCAGCGCAGCAGGCGGGTGTCCCACTCCCGCTCCTGGTAGCCGTTGCGGTAGGTCTTGCGCTCAGGGGAGCGTTCATAGGGCTCTGCACCGATTTGCTGACTGACTTCCAGTTCCATCAGCGCCAGGGCCAGGAACCTCAGACCTTCCCGGAGAGCATCGACCTGGGAGGGGTCCTGATACTTGCGGAGCAGTTCCAAAAGCGCTACCTTGAAATCGGTCACCGGCGACAGCTCCCTTCCAGGATGGTTATGGGGTGTGTGTTTCCATCCCGTATGGAACCGCCGGTGGCCATTTCTTGTCAAGAAGCCACCCGGACGGGTGCACCCCCTGGCTGCAGGGCCAGCAGGGCCAGGGATCTCCTTCCTATAGCCCAAGAGCCTTTTACACCACTACCTGAGACGTTAACTGTCACGTTCACCGGCGTGTCCTTCAGGGCACCCCGTTGCATGATCGACGCCAGCTCTGCCCTGCACAGGTAGCGTCTAGGGTTTCGCGAAACGACACCCGGGACCCAAAATACGTGCTAGCCCCCCTCTCCCGGCACCGGGAGAGGGGGGCGATATCTGTTCGGCGGCTTATGTCTAGCGCCGGCGGCCAACCCGTGGCGCCAACATCACTCGGGCCGTACCGTTGTCGTTCGTTACTCCACCACCGTGATGGTCCCCACCATCCCGGCCGTGTAGTGCCCCATCTGGGTGCACAGAATCGGGTACGTCCCCGGCTCTTCCATCACGATGGACCAGCTCTCTCCGGGCTGGATCGGCCCGGAGTTGAAGCCGGGCTCGGCCTTGCCCAGGTCCTTCAGGGCGACCTGGACCACGTCGTGGACCAAACCATCCTTATTTACAAAGGTAATCCGGGTGCCCTTCCGGACGGTGATCTCGGCCGGCACGTACCGGATGCCCCGCATCTCCACCGTGACCTCGCCGCTCAGGACCTGGGGCGGCCCCTCGGTCTGGGGCTGGCGGCTGCTGCAGCCGACGGCCAGACCGGCGAGGAGGGAGAGGAGCCCAAACGCCAGGAGAAGGGCGGTCGCCTGCCTGGTGAGCTTCGTTGGGGTGCGCTTAGTTGCCTTTATTGTCTCCATCTTTATCTACGCCTCCAGCCTCACTCTACGGCAGATCCGCCGCCAGTGGTGTGATCCCAGTCACTTCGCCCCCGGCTGGCCCAGGGGTATGTTGAGAATGATTCTCAATGAGCGCAACAGGGGGTCGGAGGATGACGAACCCCGTGGAATACGGAGATAAGGCCCTCATCTACCTCGACAACGCCGCGACCAGCCATCCGAAGCCGGAGGCGGTCTACCAGGCGGTGGACGAGGCCCTGCGGGCCGGGGGCAGCCCTGGCCGGGGCGGGCACCGGCTGGCCCTGGCCGCCGGGCGCCGGGTGCTGGCGGCCCGGGAGGCCATCGCCCGGTTCTTTGGCCTCCGGGACTCCTCCCGGGTGATCTTCACCGCCAGTGCCACCGAGTCCCTCAACCTGGCCCTCAAGGGGCTTCTGCGGCCCGGGGACCATGTGATCACCACCACCGCGGAGCACAACGCCCTCCGGCGGCCCCTGGCCGCCCTGGAGCGGCGGGGGGTGCGGGTGACCTGGCTGCCGGTGGGCCCCGACGGCAGGCTGGACCCCGCCCAGGTCCGGGAGGCCCTGCGGCCGGAGACCCGGCTCATCGCCACCCACCACGGCTCCAACGTCACCGGGGCCCTGCAGCCTATCGCGGACCTCGGGGAGATCTCCCGGCGGGCCGGCGTGCTGCTCCTTGTTGACGCTGCGCAGACCGCGGGCGTCTGCCCCATCCACATGGAGGCGATGGGGATCCACCTGTCCCTTATAAAAATCA
>QGUP01000432.1 GCA_003242505.1 Bacillota bacterium | reverse complement strand
GTGGAAGGTGCTCGAGGCCCCCGGGGGCACCGGCAGCCGGATCACCTCCAGGGCCCCGCCGTCGGCCTCCACGGCCGGGTAGAGGAGGCCGTTGTCCGGCCCCACAAACAGGTAGTTCCGGGTGCGGACCGCCACCGCCGCCCGGTCGGTCCCCACCCCCGGGTCCACGACGCAGCAGAAGACCGTCCCCTCCGGGAAGTACCGGAAGCCCTGGAGGAGGATCCAGGCCCCCTCCCGGACCGCCTGGGGCTGCACCCCGTGGAAAAGATCCACCACCGTCACCCCCGGACAGGTGCGGTGGAGCACCCCCCGCATCACTCCGGCGTACTCGGAGTCGCCAAAGTCCGTCAAGAGGGCCACCAGCGCCACGGTCTTCCCCTCCCAGTGGGTCACCGTCCCAGTCGATCAGCGTCCCCGTGGGTCAGCATCCCAGTGGGTTAGCGTCCCTGTCGGTCAGCATCCGTCCTCCGGCCCCTTGCCCTCCGGCCCCTTCTCTGCTACGATCGAAATTGGAACACTGTTCCGTATAACGGAACATCCCTGGAGGGATGCCCATGCAGCCCCGGGAGCGCAAGGAGGCCGACCGGCAGGTGAAGGAGGCGGTCCGGCAGTTCTTCAGCCGGAACGCCGAGGCCTACGCCCGGAGCCCCAGCCACCGGAGCGGGGCGGACCTGGCGCGGCTCATCGCCCTGCTCCAGCCCGAGCCGGCCTGGCGGGCCCTGGATGCGGCCACCGCCGCCGGCCAAACCGCCCTGGCCCTGGCCCCCCTGGTGGGCGAGGTGGTGGGCCTGGACCTGACCCCGGCCCACCACTTCCCGGACGTCCCCCGGGCGGTGGCGGAGATGGCCCGGGTGCTCCGCCCCGGCGGGCGGCTGGGGGTGGTGGACATGGTGGCCCCCGGGGATCCCGACGCGGCGGACCTCTTCAACGCCCTGGAGCGGGCCCGGGACGCTTCCCACCAGCGGGCGCTGAGCCGCGCCGAATGGCAGCAGGTCATCGCCGGGGCCGGGCTCCGGATCCTGGCCCTGGAGGTCCAGGCGGACCCGGTTCCCCTGGAGGACTGGCTCTACCCCGTGTCCCCGGACGGGCCGGAGGCCGCCCGGGTCGCAGCGCTGCTCGCCGCAGCCCCGCCGGCCCTCCGGGCCCAGGTGGTCGAGGAGACCGGCTCCGGGTTTCTCTACCGCAAGCACCGGGTCATCCTGGTGGCGGCCAGGTGAACCCTGGGGGCCCGCAAGGGCGGCGCCCCGGGGCTATTCCGGGTCGTCCTCCAGGTGCTCCAGTCCCGAGTCCACGAAGGTCTCCGCGACGACCTCGTACAGCTCCCGGGCCTCCGCCGCCCGGGCGGACTCCCGGACGTCCACCACCCGGACCACCAGTTGCCGGCGGCCGAAGTCGATCCGGATCTCGTCCCCTGGCTCCACCTCGGTGGAGGGCTTGGCCACCCGGCCGTTGACCTGGATCCGGCCGGATTCCGCCACCTCCTTGGCCAGGGTCCGACGCTTGATCAGCCGGGAGACCTTGAGAAACTTGTCCAGCCGCACCGGTCCACCTCCCGATGGGCCCACGACCGGGGCCCAGGCCTCAGCCAATAAAGGGGCGCAGCCCGCTGGCTGCGCCCGTCCTCGTTCTGACCGCCGGCCGCCGCTACCAGGCTCCGGCCAGACGGCCCCCTACTTCCCGACGACGTCCTTCAGTTCCTTGCCGGCCTTGAACGCCGGGGTCTTGCCGCCGGGGATGGTGATCTCCTCCTTGGTCTGCGGGTTGCGGCCCTTGCGCGCCTTCCGCTCCCGCACCTCGAAGGTCCCGAAGCCGACCAGCGAGACCTTCTCGCCCTTGGCCAGGGCCTCCTTGACGCTGTCGATGAAGGCGTTGATGGCCTTCTCGGAATCCTTCTTGGTCAACCCGGATTTCTCAGCGATGCTGGCAATCAGTTCTGCCTTGTTCAAGGATCGTCTCTCCTTTCCACTTTCACCATTTATGGTCGGTGCGTTTATTCGTTGAGCCAACCAGATTTTCCTTCCGGTCAAAGCCAGGATTTGTGCGCAAGTCCCCTTCTAACGTCACTTTTCTGCCCGTTTGGCTTCCTCCCAGAGCCGGTCCATCTCCGCCAGCCCCATCTCCGCCAGGTCCTTGCCGGCCTGGCGGGCGGCGGCTTCGATGTAGGCGAACCGGCGGCAGAACTTGTCCACCGCCGCGGTCAGCGCGACCTCGGGGTCGACCTGGAGGAACCGGGCGACGTTGACCGCGGCGAAGAGCACATCCCCGAGTTCTTCTTCGTAGCGTTCCCGCTCTCCCCGGCGATACACCTCCCGGAGCTCCTGAACCTCCTCGGCCAGTTTCTGCAGCGGCCCCTCGGCATCCGACCAGTCGAACCCGACCTTCGCCGCCCGCCGCTGCACCTTGGCCGCCCGGGTCAGCGCCGGCATCCCTCGGCCGACGCCATCCAGGAGCGAGGGAGGCGCCTTGGGCGCGGAGGGAGGGCCGGACCCGGCCGACCCGCCAGGGTCCGTCCGGCCTGCCCGTTCCGCCTGCTTGATGGCCTCCCAGTTCCGGAGCACCTCAGCGCTCCCCGCCACCTGGGCGGTACCGAAAACGTGGGGATGCCGGCGGATCAATTTCTCCACCAGCCCCCGGATCACCTCGTCGATGTCGAAGGATCCGGCCTCCCGGGCCACC
>QGUP01000033.1 GCA_003242505.1 Bacillota bacterium | reverse complement strand
GGCCAGGACCGCGCGGGCGAGGCGGCTCTCGGCCTCAGCCCGGCGGGCCCGGCTCACCGCGTCGATCACCCGGCGGACCGCCGCCTCCACCGCCGGCCGGGTCGCGGTGACGGGCACCGCGGGCAGCCCGAGTTGCTGGGCCAGGCGGATCCCGCTCCCGGCGGCGGTCACCAGCACCTGGGCCCCCTGGCGGATGGCCCGGAGGACCTGCCGCCGGAGGCCGAACTCGTTCCGGAACAGGTAGAGCCGGAGCTCCACCCCCAGCATCTCGCCGATCCGCTCCGGGAGGTAGCTCCGGGGCTCCGCCTCGTGGTCCACCAAGGCGATGCGGCTCCCATGAGCCCGGGCGGCGTGGACCGCCTCGGCCACCTCGTAGCCCGAGACCTCCACGGTGATCACCGGCAGCCCCACCGAGAGCCGGCTGGCCCCGGCCCCCCGGGCCAGGATCGCCTCCACCCGGCCCTCCGCCTCCCAGCGCCGGGCCACCGCCTGGGCCCGGCCCAGGATCGCCTCCTCGCAGACCGGCTCAAGCCCGTGCTCCTCGGCAACGGTGCGGGCCAGGGCGGTGAATTCCGGTTCGTTGGAGAGGATGCCGATCCGGCAGCGCATGGCCTGCACCCCTTCTCTGCCGCTGTGACGGCCTGGCAGGTCTCCGGCACTCCCCGCCCGCCGGCCGGGCTCCGGTCAGGCCCGGCGCGAGGCAAGGCCGCCCCGGATGAGCCCCACGAGCAAGGCCAGCAGGACGACGCCGGCCCCGAACTCGACCGTCCAGTCGCCGCCGGGGCCGCCGAAGGAATAGGTCACCACCGGGACCGGGCCCAGGGACCACGAGAAGGACGGCGCTCCGACCACGCCCAGCACCAGGGCCAGCAACATCCCCACCCCCAGCATCAGGAGGTAGCTCAGCGCCGTCCCCGAGGCAGCAGCCCGAACAAACCCCATCACCCGCCGATCGCTGGGCACGATTCTCCTCTCCTTCCCGGTGCGCGCCCGGCGTTGGGCGCACAAATCCCCTTTTTCCTTTTTTCAGATCGCCGCTAGAATTCCTGCCGGCCCCGGCGGCTGGTTACCGCACCCGGGTGCCTCCGTCCTCCAGGGGCGGCGGCTCCCAGACCGGGATCCGCTCCTCCTGGGCCGGCGCGCCCGGGGCGCCGGCCCGGGAACCGTCCGCGGCGCCGGTTCGGGCCCCCTCGGCCCCGGACTGGGCGGGGTCCCAGCCGCCGGCGCCTCCCTTGCCCATGAGCTGCACCGGCGAGAGGAAGAAGAGGCTGGCGGCCGCGGCCACCCCCAGGGCCGCCGCGGAGAAAAAGAAGGGCCAGGCCCGGCCGGCGCCCATGAGATACCCGTAGACCGGCGGACCCAGGGCCACCCCGAAGAACCGGGTCGCGCTGTAGGCCGCGGTCAGCATCCCCCGCTCCTGCTCCTTGGCCGCGGAGGTGATGAGGGTATTGAGGGCCGGGAGGACCAGGCCGGTCCCCACCCCGAGGACCACCAGCCCGGCAAAGAAGACCCAGTCCCCGGCCCCCCGGTCCGGCCGGGCCCCGCCCAGGAGGGGCACCTCCAGGGTTCCCGCCGCGCCCAGGGCGAGGCCGGCCACCACCGCGGGCTTGAGGAGCCTCTGGCTCTGCTGCAGCCGGCTGCCGGTGAGGTAGGAGGTGACGGACATGGCCAGGACCGGCACCGCCAGCACCGCGCCCTTGGGAATGCCGTCCAGGCCATACTTGGCCTCCAGGGTCTCGGAGAGGTAAAAGAGCACCCCGAACAGGACCGAGAGCGCCACGGTGCCGGCGAGGAACCCGGATGCGAGGGACCGGGCTTTCCGCCGGAAGAGGGACCAGACGTCCCGGAGGTAGGCCCCGGCCGGCTGCTCCTGGGGCTCCCGGAGGGACTCCCGGGTACAGAACCAGATGAGCCCGGCCACCGGCAGGGTGAGGGCCGCATAGCCGGCGAAGACGGCATACCAGCCCAGGAGCCCCAGGGCGGAGCCGAGGATGGGGGAGAGGACCTTCCCCATCCCGTTGGCGGCCTCCAGGATCCCCAGGGCCCGGGCCCGCTCGCTGGACTGGAAGATGTCCCCAGCCATGGCCATGGCCACCGGCGCGGTGCCGGCGGCCCCGATCCCCTGCACCACCCGGCCCGCCAGCACCAGGGGAAAGGCCCGCTCCTTGAGGACCAGGGCGGCCAGAAGCGCGATCCCCCCGCCGAGGGCGTAGGTCAGCAGGGCCGGGATGAGCACCTTTTTGCGCCCGTAGCGGTCCGCAAGGTACCCGGCCAGGGCGATGGCGATGCCGGCGGGCACCGAGAAGGCGGTGATGGCCAGCCCCGACTGGGCCCGGCCCAGGTGGAGAGCGGTCCGCATCGCCGGAAGCACGGGAATCAGCATGGAATTCCCCAACACCATGATGAACGGGACTGTGGCCAGAGCGGCCAGTTGCAGGCCGGTCCGCGCCCGCACGGCGACCCCTCCCGAGGGATGTCTTGGGTAAGGCACTGCCATTAGGGTGCACCGGGGCTGCCGGGCCATGCTCTGTACGGCGCAGGCCTCCCCCCGCGCCGGCCCGTCCCGCTGCATGCCCGCCCCGGGGCCGCCATAAGTTTGAGCGCGAGGGCCGGGGGGTGGGGCGGTGGCGGAAGAGCGGCTGATCATGCTGGCGATCCTGATCCTCGGGGTCCTGGCCCGGAATCCTCTCATCGTCAGTTCCGCGGCGATCCTCCTGGTGGTGCAGGCCCTGGACCTCCACCTGGTCTACCGGCACATTCAGACCCGGGGGATCGACCTGGGCCTGATCCTGCTCCTGCTGGCGGTGCTGGTCCCCTTCGCCGCCGGCCGGGTCGGGGTGGCCGCGATCCGGGAGGCCTTCACCTCCGTCGAAGGCCTGGCGGCGGTGGCCGGGGGGATCCTGGCCTCCGCCATTTCCGCGCCAGGGGTGGCCCTGCTCCAGGACCGGCCCGAGGTGATCGTCGGGCTGGTGGTCGGGTCGATCCTCGGGGTGCTCCTCCTCCGGGGGATCCCCGTGGGCCCCCTGGCCGCCGCGGGCTTCGCCGCGGTGCTGCTGCGGCTCATCGGCAAGTGGTAGCGCCTGCCCGAGGGCGGGCTCGATGCGGAGGGAGTTCGGTGGAGCAGCGGCTGATGCAGGGGATGGTGTTGCTCCGGGGGATCTCCGCCTGCCTGGAGGTGACCGCGGTTCTCCTCATGCTCCGGGCGAGCCGCCTGGAGTCCCTCCTGCGGCTGAACGCGGTCCTGGGGCTGGTGGGACCGGCGACCTTCCTGGCGGTGAGCGCCCTGGGGCTGGCGGGGCTGAGCGGCCGGCTTCACCCCGGCCGGTTCCTCCTGGTCGCCCTGGGGGTCCTGCTGGTGCTCCTCGGCACCCGGCCGTCCTCCTGAGCCCTCGGGCGGAGGCCGGGCCCCCAGCACGCCGGCTCCGGGAACCCGGAACACCGTGAAGGGTTCCGGGGCGCCGGCGGCGTCTAACCTCCCCGGAAGGCCCCGGAAGGGGCCGCCAGGGAGGGAGCGTCGATGCAGAACAGACGGGTGGGACGGGTCACCGTTGCCCTGTCCCTGATCATCCTGGGGGCTGGCCTTCTGGCAGACAACCTACTCGGCACCGGGTACAGCGAGTGGCTCTGGCGGCTCTGGCCGGCGGTGCTCATCGCCCTGGGGGTCGAGTACCTGGTCCGGTCCCGGGCCGCCGCCGACGACACCGGTGGCCCTTCCCTGGACATGGGCGCCCTCGCGGTCCTGCTGGTGGTGGTACTGATCCTCGGCGGCGTCCGGCTCACCCGGGGGATCGCCCTCTGGCTGCTGCCGGACTGGTCCGCCCCCTTCACCATCGCAGCGGAGAAGGCCGCGGTGCTGGACCTGGGGGCTGCCCGGACCCTCCGGGTGGAGATGGACGTCGGGCGGATGGTGGTGACCGGGGACAGCCCCGATGGCCGGGTCCACGTGCGGGCCCGGGTGCTCGCCCCGTCCCTGTTTCCACCTGAGGCCGCGCCGCTGGCCGAGGAACTGGTGCTCCTGGAAGTGAAGGAGACGCCGCAGCCCACCATCCGGGCGAACCTGGACCCGAAGCGGGGGCCGGGGCTCTTCCGCTCGTGGATCGCGAAGCTGGAGCTTGCGGTCCAGGTGCCCCCAGGGGTGGACCTCGCCCTCACCGGCAACGCTGGCTCCATCGCCGCTTCAGACCTGGAGGGTAACCTCTCCGTCAGCCTGGACGCGGGGGAAGTCACCCTGGCCCAGATCCAGGGGAACGCAACGGTGCGGACCGACGCCGCCGCCGTCACAGCGGAGGGGATCACCGGCACCCTGGACGCCTCCACCGGCCCCGGTACCATCCGGGCCGAGCGGTTCGGCGGCGGCCGGCTGACCTCGCAGGTGGGCCGGGTCGAGGCGCAGGACTGGCAGGGCCCCCTGGTCCTCGCCACGGAGACCGGGGCCATCATGGCCAGCACCCGCATCCCTGTCACCGGCGACCTGGAGGTCCAGACCCGGCTCGGCAGCGTGGTCCTCGACCTGCCGGCAAGCTCCCAGGCCGCCTTCGACCTCAGGACGAGGCTGGGAAGCCTCGACGTGCCGCCCGAGTTCACTGTGGTCCGCCAGGGCACCGGCGCCGAAGCCCGGGGAACCCTGGGAGATGGCCAGGCCCAGGTGCGGGTGGAGACCGACACCGGCCAGATCGCCCTCCGGCTGCGGTAGGTGCCGGGGCTGCAGGGCCGCACCCAGCGGGCGGGGTGCGGCCCGCTGCTTCGGCTGGCCCCCTGCGCCCGGCCGCGGCTGGCCTCCGCCGGCCCGCGGCCACGCCGCCGAGGCGCCATCAGCTGGGGATGAGTTGATCTTTGTTTGCAACACGCCGGGGGAGAATATACAATGTTGTATACGCAACCGTGCATACCCGCCGTGCCGGGGCCCGCCGGCACGACGCCGGCCCGGGCCCGCCGGGCCGGCAGCGTCTAGCGGGCGGCGGCCCCCGCCGGCCGATGCTGCAGCAGAAAGGGTGCAACCCGATGGCCATCGCCATCCTCGGCCTTCCCACCAACCTCGGCATCCCCCGGCCCCAGACCCGGCCGGCGCCGGCGGCGCTCCGGGCCCAGGGGCTCCTGGACCGGCTCCAGGCCACCGGCGAGACGGTTCGGGACCTGGGCGACCTCCCCGTCCCCCGGGGCGAGGAGATCGAGCGGGGCGAGCCCCTCCTCCGGGCCGTCCTCCGGGTCGCCCGCCGCCAGGCGGGCATCCTGCGCCGGGTGCTCCGCACCGGCGCACTGCCGGTCACCCTGGGCGGCGACCACAGCACCTCCCTCGG
This sequence comes from Bacillota bacterium, assembly GCA_003242505.1. Taxonomy (GTDB): domain Bacteria; phylum Bacillota; class Sulfobacillia; order Symbiobacteriales; family ZC4RG38; genus ZC4RG38. The sequence continues at coordinate 5,333 of QGUP01000033.1, read as the reverse complement.
CACCCTCCTGGGCCTGGCCGGCGCCGGTCTGGACTTCGACGTGGTCTGGGTCGACGCCCATGCCGATTTCAACACCCCGCAGACCTCCCCCACGGGCAACCCCCACGGGATGGTGCTGGCCCTCGCCGGAGGCCTGACGCCGTATCTGCCCCGTGCGGTGCCCCCGCACCGGGTGCACATCCTGGGCGCCCGGGACCTGGACCCCGGGGAGCGGGAACTGATCGCCCGCCACGGCCTCAAGGTCTACACCCCGGAAGAGACCCTGGACCGGCTGGAGGCCATCGTGGCCGGCCTCGGCCCCCGGGTCTTCCTCAGCTTCGACGTGGACTCTCTGCGGCCGGAGGTGGCCCCCGGGGTGCGAACGCCGGTGCCCGGCGGCTTTACCCTGGAGGAGGCCCTGGAAGTGGTGACCGCGGTGGTCCGGTCCCGGGAACTGGTGGCGGTGGACCTGGTGGAGTACGACCCGGACCTGGACCGGGAGGGCCGCACCGGCACCGCCGCCCTGACGGTGCTGGAGCGGATCCTTGCCACCCGGCGGGCGGCCCTGGAGACCTCCGCCACCGCGAGGGACTGAGCCCCGGGGAGATGCCCGGGGTTTACCGGGGCCCTTCCGGAACGCTATACTGGGTTGAAGAAGCAACGGTTGGACGGTTCGGAGGAGGCTCTGCAGATGCCGGTCAAGATCGTCGGCCTGGATTGGCGGGGCGGCCCGTACACCCACCCCATGGACATCGTCAACGTTCCCCAGCGGCCGGGGGTTTATAAGATCCACTACCGGGAGCCCAGCGGCGAGTGGAGGATCATCAAGGTTGGCGAGGCCCAGAACCTCTACGAGGCGCTGGTGGGACACCTTTCGTCCGCCGAGACCGACACCCGCCTGCGGGCTCGGATTGCCACCGGCAACTGCGCCTATTCCTATGCTGAACTCCCGGACGAGGGCGAACGGAAGGCGGCCCTCCGGGCGCTCTATGACCACTTCCAGCCGGAACTGAATGACCCCGCGGAACTGCCGGAACCCCAGCCCGGCCTGGAGTTCAACCCCAACTGAGGGCCGGCGCCGGCAGCGAGGCGGACCGGCGCAGTCGAGGCTCCCCCAGGGGCCCTGGAAGACCCGCAGCGAACCCCCGGCGGCCAACCGCCGCCGGGGGTTCTTTTGTCTCCGGAGCAGGAACCCCTCTCCTTTTGTAGAACGATTTTCCGTAAACCGTTTCGTCCCCCGAGGAGATGGAGGACCCGGATGGCGGACAGACCTTCTGCCCCCTCCTACGCCGCCGGCACCCCCGACTTCGTGCTCCTCCTGGCGGTCGCAGGGCTGCTCGGCATCGGCGTGGTGATGGTCTACAGCTCCAGTTTCTACCTGGCTGAAGAACTGACCGGCGACCACCTGCACTTCCTGAAGCGGGAACTGCTCAACCTGGCCCTGGGCCTGGTGGCCATGGGGGTGGCATACCTCCTGCCCCCCCGGTTCTGGGCCCGGCGCCTCGGCCTGCTCTTTCCCCTCGCCCTGGGCCTCCTGGTGATCCTGATCCTTCCCTCGTGGCTCGTTGGGCCGCTGGTGCCGGTCTGGCAGGGCGCCCGGCGCTGGCTCAACCTCGGGGTGATCAGCCTCCAGCCCTCCGAACTGATGAAGCCGGTGCTGGTCATCTTCCTGGCCCGGCTGATGGACCGGCCCGGGGCCCACCGGGACCCCTGGCGGCGCATCACCCTGCCAGGGCTGACCGTCATCGGCCTGGTCTTTCTCCTGATCTTCCTGCAGCCCAACTTCTCCACCGCGGCGATCATCGCCATGACCGGTTTCCTGATGCTAATGGTGGGGGGCGCGCCCTGGTACCACCTCGTCCCCCTGGCGGCCCTGGCCCTGCCGGTGGGATACTGGCTGCTGGTCTCCGAGGACTACCGGGCCCGGCGGCTGGGGGTGGCGAGCTGGCTCAACCCGTGGCTCGATCCCACGGACAGCGGCTACCACGTGATCCAGGGGCTGTACGCGATCGGCGCCGGCGGCTGGTTCGGCGTCGGCCTCGGCCGGAGCCGGCAGAAGCTGGGGTGGCTGCCGGAGCAGTACGGCGACTGGATCTTCGCCGTCCTGGCGGAGGAACTGGGGTTCGTGGGGGCGGTGACGGTCATCCTGCTCTTCGCCCTCTTCGTCTGGCGAGGCTACCGGGTGGCCCTCCGGGCCCCGGACCGGTACTGCCAGCTGGTCGCCTTCGGCCTCACCACCTTTATCGGCATCCAGTCCCTGATCAACATCGCGGTGGTCACCGCCACCTTCATGCCCACCGGGGTCCCGCTGCCCTTCATCACCTACGGCGGCTCCTCCCTGGCCATCACCCTGATGGATGTGGGCATCCTGCTCGCCATCAGCCGGCTGCGGGCCCCGGCCACCGCACCGGAGCCGGGCTACCCGCCGGGCGGCTATCCCATCGGCAGCGGGGGGTTCGGCAGCCCCGCCTCCGCCGGCCTCCGGCGGCGGTAATGTGGACGGAAGCGGGGGAGGCCCGGGCATCGGCAGCACGAAAGACGCCGGCCCTGGCCTGCGCCAGGGCCGGCATCCTTATTTGCACGCCCTCCTCGCTTACATGCCCTCCTCGTAGATCCGGGCGATGATGCCCTCGATCTCCGGCTCCTCCAGGGTCAGGTCCACGATGTTGTACCGCTGGCCGACCCGGTGGATCAGCTGCGCCGCGGAGATCTCGTCCCGGTTAAACCGGAGCCAGACCCGGCCGTTCTCCCGGCGGATCACCTCCGCCCCCTCCACCGAGACCTCCTCCGGCGCCCCTTCCAGGTCCACCACCAGGATCCGGTGCCGGCCGAAGCGGCGCTTCACCTCCTCCACCGGGCCGTCGTAGACCACCCGGCCGTGGTCGATGAGGATCATCCGCTCGCAGAGCTTCTCGACGTCCTGCATGTCGTGGGTGGTCAGGATGATGGTGACCCCCCGCTCCCGGTTGATCTCCTTGATGAACCGGCGGATCCGCTCCTTGGCCACCACGTCCAGGCCGATGGTCGGCTCGTCCAGGTAGACCAGCCGGGGGTTGTGGAGGAGCGCCGCGGCCAGGTCCGCCCGCATCCGCTGCCCCAGGGAGAGCTGCCGGACCGGGGTGTTAAGGAACTCGCCGAGCCCCAGGAGGTCCGTGAAGAGCTCCAGGTTCTGCTTGTAGACCCCGGCGGGGATGCGGTAGATATGCCGGAGCAGTTCGAAGGAGTCGATGGTGGGGAGGTCCCACCAGAGTTGGGTCCGCTGGCCGAAGACCACCCCGATCCGCCGGGCGTTCTCCACCCGCCGCTCATAGGGGACGAGGCCGTCCACCACCACCCGGCCGGAGGTGGGGACCATGATCCCCGTCAGGATCTTGATGGTGGTGGACTTGCCGGCGCCGTTGGGGCCGATGTAGCCCACCAGTTCCCCCCGGCGGATGGTGAAGGAGATGCCGTCCACCGCGGTGCGGACCTCGTACTCCGGGGAGAGGAGGCTCCGCAGGGTTCCAAGGAAGCCGGGCCGCCGCCTGGGGATCCTGAACTCCTTGCGCAGGTTCTCGACGGTGATGATGGCGTCCTCCAAAGGCTCACTGGCTCCTTTCCGAACCGGACTCAGCGCCCACGGCCCTAGCTGCCCGCACCGACATAGGACCGGAGGCCGAGGCACCACAGGCCGTAAGCCGCGGCGAAGGTCACCACCCCCACCAGGGGGGTGAGGTAAGCGAGGAGCGGCCACGGCAAGTTAGCGGCCCGGTCCAGGAGCACGTGGGCCGGGTAATAGTTGATGAAAGCGAAGGGGAGGCCCACCGTCAGCAGCCACTGCACCACCTGGCTGTAGATGTTGAGGGGGTAGTGGACCAGTTGCCGGGCCGGGTAGACCACGGTCCAGTAAAAGGTGTAGGTGCGCCGGGTGAAGAACCCCAGGGCGCTCACGGTCACCAGGGCCGCCCCCAGGATCAGCGCGCCGCCCACCGCCACCCCGAGGAGGTAGAGGAGCTTCAGGGGGGTCCAGACCACCCCGGCCCGCGCGGTCGCCCAGAGGAAGGCGCCGATGGAAAAGGCCAACTGCCCGGTCCCGGCAATGGGAGAGTGGCCCGCGAGGAGTTGGATGAAGGGATTCAGGGGCCGGACCAGGGCCCGGTCGAAGAGCCCTTCCCGGATCTGGTCCTCAAAGGAGACCAGGTGGAAAAAGAGGCTGACGCAAAAGCCCCAGGCGAGAATCGCCAGGGCGTAGAAGAGGATCACTTCCTCCAGCCTCCAGCCGCGGATGGAGCCGAACCGGTCGGTCAGCCAGGAGAGGGCGATGAACTGTCCCATGTAGGTGGCGATCATGGAGAAGACCTGGGCGAAGAAGTTGAACCGGTACTGCATCTGCGCCCGGGCCTGGGCACCGATCAGGTGGAAGAAGCACCGCAGGGTGTGGAGCATCCCCTAGCCTCCCATCACCGTCAGCTTCCGGACGCCACCGAGCCAGATTCCGTACAGGATGAGGAGCGAAGCCCCCGCCCACAGGGCCTGCAACGCCAGGGCGGAGAGGGCCTCAGCCCCCTGGAGCCCACCGGAGAAGATGGCCGCCGGGGTGAAGAACATACCGGGGAAGGGGGAATACCTGGCGATGGCGGCCATGATCGGAGGCATGTACCAGAGGGGGACAAAGTAACCGGAAAAGACGCCCTCGAGGAACTCGACGATCTGATTGGCCTGGTCAAAGTAGGTGGTCCACAGGGAGATCAGGGTGATACCGACGTAAAGGCAGCCGTTGATGATCCAGGCCAGCCCTGCGCTGACGAGGAACAGCCCGAACTGGGGCCCGTCAGGGAACCGGATGCCCATGAGGAATCCCACCACCGCAAAGGCCGGCAGGGCCCGGAGGACCCGGACGATGTTCCGCCCGAGGAAGTCCCCCAGCACCCGCACCGGGAGCGACAGGGGCTTGGCCAGTTCCAGGGCCACATCGCCCATCCGGAACCGTTCCGCCAGTTCCCAGGTGGGCGTAAAGGTCCAGTTCTGGAGGATCTGGCCGATGAAGACGTAACTGAGCATCCGGGCCTGGGCCTCGGGGTCCCCCCGGAGGAGGGCAGACCACAGGGCGCTGAAAAGGAGCAGGAAGGCAAAGTTCCCCACCAGGCCCATGTAGTTCTCCCACTGGTAGGCCAGCATGACTTTCATCCCTTGCCGGACCAGAGCGGCAAAGACCCGCAACCGCCACCCTCCTTACGCCGGAACGTCACTGGGCGGCGCCCGAGCAGCCGCCCCACCTGCCCACGGCCGCACAGTTCGGCCCCGGAGGAAATTGTGCTATCGAATCGAAAGACGTCGCAGATCGGATCAGGGTTCGCGCCGCCCTGGTGTGGGCC
>QGUP01000431.1 GCA_003242505.1 Bacillota bacterium | reverse complement strand
CGGCACCGCGGTCCGGCTCGGGTAGGTGAGCGGCGGTCCATCCGGACCGCCGAAAAGCAGGGCAGGCCGGGGATTGGGTCCCCGGCCTGCCCCATTTCGACTGCCGTTTCCGGCTACGGCGGGACCTTGCCGCTGCCCCGGCTTCGGGCGGTGGCCCCGGGCGCCCCGGCCTTCAGCCTCAGCCCCGGGCGGCCTCGGCCCGGGCGAGGAGGGCCCGGGCCTGCTCCCGGGCTTTGGCCACGATTTCCGCCAGGTCGCCGGTGACCAGCCGGCCCTCCTCCACCACCACCCGGCCGTCCACCAGCACCGTCTCCACGTCCCCGGGGTTGGTGGAGTAAGCCAGGGTGGAGAAGGGATCGTGGACTGGCGTGAGAGAGGGGCGGGAGGTGTTCACCAGGATGATGTCCGCCCGCTTGCCGGGCTCCAGGGTGCCGATCCGGTCCTGGAGCCCCAGCACCGCGGCGCCGCCGGCGGTGGCCGCGTGGACCGCATCGTAGGCGGTGAAGGCCGCCGGGTCGCCGCTGGCGTTCTTCTGCAGGAGGGCCATCAGCCGCATCTCGCCCCAGAGGCTGAGCTGGTTGGCCGAGGCCGCCCCGTCGGTGCCCAGGCCCACGCTCACCCCCGCGGCCTTCCACTTCAGGATGGGTGCCACGCCGCAGGCCAGCTTCAGGTTGGAGACCGGGCAGTGGGCCACTCCGCCGCCGGGGGCCTGGGCAAAGAGTTCGATATCCCGGTCCGTGGCATGGACGCAGTGGGCCGCAACCACCAGGTGCCGGGTGAGCCCCGCCTCGTGGGCGATCTCAAAGGGGCTCTTGCCGTACTGCTTCCGGAGGATCTCGATCTCGTCCCGGGTCTCGGCCAGGTGGATGTGGATCCCCACCCCCCAGTCTGCGGCCAGGCCGGCGATGGTCTCCAGTTCCGCCGGGGGCACGGTGTACGGGGCGTGGGGGGCCAGAAGGGTGGTGATCCGGCCCCCGGCCCCGCCGTGCCAGCGCCCCAGGAGGGCCCGGGCCTCCTCTACCCGGCTCTGGAAGTCCGGCCCGGAGCCGATGATCCCCCGGCAGAGGACGGCCCGGATCCCAAGGGCCTCGACCGCCCGGGCCGCCTCCTCCTCAAAGATGTACATGTCGTTGAAAGTGGTCACCCCGGCCAGGAGGCTTTCTGCCGCTGCCAGGGCCGTGCCCCAGTAGATGTCCTCCGGGGTGAGGGCGGCCTCCACCGGCCAGATCCTGGTCTGGAGCCACTCCATCAGTCGCATGTCGTCGGCGTAGCCCCGGAGGAGCACCATGGCCGCGTGGGTGTGGGTGTTGACGAGCCCCGGCAGCACCAGCCGGTCGGTGGCGTCGATCTCCCGGCCGGCCCACCCCGGGGCCAGCACCTCCGCCGGCGCCCCGCTCCGGGGGCCGGCGTAGCGGATGACGCCGTCCTCGACGGCCACCACGCCGTCGGGGTAAACCGCCTCGGGGCCGGTCATGGTGATGACCGTCCCGCCCCGGATCAGCACCCGCTCCATTCATCCGGCCCGGCGGCCCCGGACCCATCAGGGGCCGGGCCCCGGGCCCTCCGCTCCTTTCCTGCCGCGGGCACGGTGGCCCGCGGGTGGTGTGCTGCCATTACCCCTCCCGGCCCAGGAGGCGCCGGGCCCGGGCGAGGGCGGCCCGGGTCACCTCGGCCACCGGCCCGGCGGCCGGCGGCGCCAGGACAATCCGCCCCCGGGGGCGGACCCGGGCCCATTCGGAGAGCCAGAGGAGGGGCTCCCGGCCGGCGGCTGTGCCGGCCGCGCCGTCGTCGCCAGCGGCCGCGCCGTCTTCGCCAGCGGCAACGCCTGCCGCGGCGCCGCCGCCAGCGACCGGGTCTCCGCCTGCCGCCGCACCGGAGGCGCCCACCGGCGGCTCCCCGACCAGCAGGTCCGCGGGGATCCACAGGTGGTCCGCCCAGACCGGGGCCGGGGTACCCTCCCCCTCGGCGACGGGGGGAGCGGCCCCCTCCGCCCCGGGACCCGGGGCGGCTTCCGCCCCGCTCTTCGGCCACCGCCAGCCGAGGAGCAGCCCGCCGGGCAGCCTGCCGCCGGCCGCCCCTGCCCCTTCCGGCCACGCCTCACCGGCCGGCGGCCCGGCCATCTCCAGGACCACTTGTACGCCGACGGCTTCCTGGAGCTCGGCCAGGGCGGCCAGCCCCGTGGCCCACGGCCTTTCCTCTCCAGGCGCCGGCCCCTCGGCTGCCCCGGCTCGGCCGGTTACCTCCTCCCTTCTGGCCCGGGGCGCCGCCACCAGAGGCGGGCCGGGCAGAACGAGGTACCGGCCGCCGATGGACCGGACCCGGTGGAGGGCGGTCTCCAACTCCGCCAGGACCGCCTGCCGGGCCGCCGGGTCCGGACCGGCCAGGGCCCCGAGGTCGGGCATCCGCTCGTCCTCCAGGAGCGGCAGCCGGGCTCCCACCAGCCAGTCCCGGGCCTCCGCGGTGGCCACCGCGGCGTACAGGCTCGTCAGCCCCGCCATCCGGTGGAGTTCGCACCCGTCCCAGGGGAGGTCCAGGGGCTGGCCGGCGGCGTTCGCCTCTTCGCCGCTAAAGGCTCCCGCCAGCGTCACCAGTACCCAGGCCATCGCCGATCCTATCCCCCCTGCCAGGACCGGAGATAAGCCTCCTGCTCCGGCGTCAGCCGGTCGATCTCCACCCCCAGG
>QGUP01000430.1 GCA_003242505.1 Bacillota bacterium | reverse complement strand
CCAAGGTCCAGGATTCCCGGGGCGGGTTCCCCCCAGCCCCCCTCCCGCTGGGCGCTTGACCCGTGGCTGCTGCTGGAGGTCCTGCCCATGACCTGCCGGGGCGCGGCCCGGAGCCGCAGCCGGTGCTGGATCTCCCCGAGCACCCCGCCGGGCATGAAGAGGATGGTCACCATCAGCAGGAGGCCGTAGATCAGCAGGTGGGCCTGCTGGAACTGGGCCCGGAAGACCTCGCTCGCCAGGACGAGCAGCAGCGCCCCCACCAGGGGCCCGAAGACCGTCCCCCGGCCGCCGATGATGGCCACCACCGCCATCTCCACCGAGACCGGCTCGGAGAGGACGATGTCTGGCTCGATGAACATCAGGTGGGAGGCGTAGAAGGCGCCGGTGAGGGCGGTGAAGGCGGCGCTGATCATCAGGGCGAGGTTCTTGTACCAGGCGGCGTTCACCCCGATGCTCTCGGCGGTCTCCTGGTCCTCCCGGATGGCGGTCAGGTAGTAGCCGAACCGGCTCCGCTCCATCCACCAGGTGGTGCCCACCGCCGCGATGGCCGCGAGGGCGATGAAGTAGTAGTAGGGCACCCGGGAGACGCCCGGGAAGATTTCGGGCACCATGATCCCCACCGCGCCGTAGGTCAGGTCCCGCCAGGCGAGGACCACCAGCCGCAGCACCTCCGCCAGGGCCAGGGTGCCGAGGACGAAGTACGGCCCCCGGAGCCGGAAGGTGATGGCGCCGATCGCCGCCGCGAGGGGAACGCTCACCGCTACGGCCATGGCCATCCCGGCCCAGGGGCTCCAGCCCCAGTAGTGGGCGGTGAGAGCCAGGCTGTAGGCGCCGATGCCGAAGAAGGCCGCATGGCCCAGGCTGAGCTGGCCGGCGTAGCCGCCGACGATGTTCCACGCAGCGCCCAGGGTGGTCCAGACCAGGACCAGGATGGCCACGTTGAGGTGGTAGGGGTTCTTCACCACCAGGGGCACGGCCAGGACCGCCGCCGCCAGGGCGAGGGGGATCGCTGCCTCACGCCACCGGTTCATGCGCGCTGCCTCCCGAAGAGCCCCGCGGGCTTGAAGAGTAGGACCAGCAGGAAGACCACAAAGCCGATGGCATCCTTCAACTCATGGCCCACCAGCATCTGGCCCACGGACTCCGCCAGGGCCAGGGTGAGGCCCCCCAGGGCCGCGCCCACCACGCTCCCCATGCCCCCGAGGACCACCATGGTGAAAGACTTGAGGCCGAAGTTCGCCCCCACGGTGGGATAGAGGTAGTAGACCGGGGTGAGAAGTGCGCCCGCGGCGCCGGCCAGGGCCATCCCGAGGCCAAAGGCCACCGACTGGACCCGCCGGACGTTCACCCCCATCAGCTGGGCGGCCATCGGGTCCTGGGCGGTGGCCCGGAGGGCCCGGCCGAACTCCGAGTGCATCAGCCAGTAGTAAAGGCTGAGGGTGATGCCGGTGGCCAGGGCAAAGGAGATCACGTAGGGGACGTTCATGGTGATGCTGCCCAGGCGGATGACCGCATCGGAGTAGGAGGTCCGGATCTGCTGGTAGTTGGCGGTGAAGATCAGCTGGACGAGGTTCACCAGGGCCACCGAGAGCCCCAGGGTGAGGAGGATCTGGTTCATGTGGGAGGCGTGGGCGACCCGCTCGATCAGCAGCCGGTGCAGCAGCATCCCCACCCCGAAGAGGAGAGGGGCGGTGACCAGCAGGCCGAGGTAGGGGTCGAGGCGCAGCCGGGTGAAGAGGACGAAGGTGGTGTACATCCCTACCATAATAAAGGCCCCGTGGGCCATGTTGACGATGTCCATGACGCCAAAGACCAGGGCCAGCCCCGTCCCGATCAGCGCGTACATCCCCCCGAGGAGAAGGCCGCTGACCAGGTTCTGGGGGAGCTGGGCGAGGAAGTCCATGGGCACCTCTCCTCCTGCCGCTTGCTGAGACCAGGGGTGTCGAATCGGGTTGCGGAGACGAGAAAGGTGACAGCCGTGCCACCAGGGCCAGGGGCGTGGAAACCGGGCGCCCCGAGCCCGTCAGCCGGGGCGCCCGGTGGCGTCACTTGCGCTCGCTCCAGGGTGGGGTGGGCAGGATGGGGGCGGCCGACGCGTACTCCCGGGGCCAGACGGTGACGTACTGCCCGTTCTGCACCTGGGTCACCAGCATCGGGTGGGCGCTCTGGCCGTTCTCGTCAAACTTGATCGGCCCGAAGATGGTCTCGTCCGGACCCATGTCCGTTGCCGCCAGGGCGTCCCGCACCGCCTGCCGGTCCAGGCTGCCGGCCCGCTCCAGGACGTTTTTCACCAGGTAGAGGGCCGCGTGGGTCTCCGCGGAGTGGTAGGCCGGCTCCACACCGTAGCGCTCCTGGAACTTCCGGGCGAACTCCGCGGCGCCCTTCCACTTGACGTCGGTGGTCCAGAGGGTGGCGGAGAAGGTGTACTCGGCGTCCTTGCCGGCGCCCTCTTCCCGGATGAACTCCGGGGTGGAGAAGCCGGCCCCGGCGCCGATGTAGACCTTGGGGTTGAAGTCGATCTCCCGGGACTGGCGCATCAGCAGGGTGGCGTCCAGGAGGTAGGAGACAAAGGCCACCACGTCGGGGTTCTTGGCCTTGAGGGAGTTGAGCATGGGCTTGAAGTCCGGGGCCCCCTTGGCGTACGCCTCGTAGGCCACCACCTCGAAGCCGGCGGCCTGGGC
>QGUP01000429.1 GCA_003242505.1 Bacillota bacterium | reverse complement strand
TACCCGTGCTCCCGGGCGATACGCTGTCCTTCCGGGCTGAGGACGAACCGGATGAAGTCTGCCGCCGCCCCCTGGGGCTGCCCTCGGGTGTAGAACCAGAGGGGCCGGGTGAGGGGGTACCGGCCCGTGAGCAGGTTCTCCGGCGTCGGCACCACCGCCGGGCTGCCGTCCCGGGCCGCCACCGCCACTGGCCGCACCCGGGGGGTGAGGTAGGCCAACCCCAGGTAGCCCACCGCCCCCGGCTGCCGGGCCACCTCGTCGTGGAGGAGGGCCGAGCCCGGCACCTGCACCGCCCCGTCGCCCCCGGGCTCCCCCGGCCCCAAGACCACTTCCCGGAAGATCTGGCCGGTCCCGGAGCTGAACCCCCGGCTGAAGGCTAGAAGGGGCCGGTCCGGCCCCCCGACCTCCCGCCAGTTCCGGACCTCCCCGGAGAAGATCCGCCGGAGCTGGCTCCGGCTGAGGGAGGCCACGGGGTTGCTGGGGTGGACCACCACCACCACCGCATCCCGGGCCACCGGCGTCCCCACCAGGGCAAAGCCCCGGCGCCGGGCCTCCGCCTGCTCCGCCGCCCCTGCCGGACGGGAGGAGAGGGCGATGTCGTCCACCCCCAGGATCAGCCCCTGGATCCCCACCCCGGAGCCCCCGCCGACCACCGTCACCGTCACCCCGGGATGGGCGGCGTGGTAGGCCTCAGCCCAGGCTGCGGCCAGGTGCAGGAGGGTATCGGAGCCGGCCAGATGGAGCGTTGCCGTCCCTTCCCCCGGAGCCCGTGCCCCGGCGACAGCCTCCCCTCCCGCCGGCCCGGAGCCCCAGGCCGCCAGGAGCAGGAGGGCGGCGCACAAACCGGCGGGCAAGGACCCGGGCAAGGACAAAAAGGAAAGCCCCGCCGCCGGGCGGGGTATCCCCTTGCCAGGCCGTTCCATCCTCCGCACCCCCGGGCCGGCGCTCCATCTGGCGCCATGCTATGGGGGCCACGAGCCGAGTATGCCTGACGGCGCCGGAGCCGGAAGCGGAGCCCCCGCCACCCAGGGGGGGCCAGAGCCGCCCGACTCACTCCACCACGAGCCGGCGGCCGTGGACGTTGATCGCCACCACCGTGAGGGCCGTCATCTGTTCCAGGGCATCCCGGACCTGCACCTGAACCGTCTCCATGGTCTCCCACATGGGGACCCCGTACCGCAGGGCCACGTCCAGGTCCACTGTCACCCCCTCGGGCCGGGACTCCACCACCACCCGGAGGACCTGGGCGATGCCCGGCACTGCGGCCGCGACGTGGGTGGCGATCTGGGCCAGCACCGTGTCCGCGATGTAGAACCGGCCGAGGGCGCTGTAGGTGGGCCGGACCACCGACTTCTCCACCGGCACCGGCTCCTGGTCCTGCCGCCGGAGCAGATACCGGAGGGGGTCCACCATGTAGCCGGGGAAGGTCCGTTTCACCTCCATGGTGGGGGCCGGGATGACGTGCTTGCCCTCCTGCCGGCGCTTGCGCCGGGCCAGCCGGATCTGGGCCGGGGTGGCCACCTCCTCGATGGTGACCACCTGCTCCGGCCGGGGCAGGTCGAGGGCGTCGGTGATCCGCTCCACCATCTCCACCGAGGTGCCCAGAATCAGGATCCGCTGGGGCCGGATCCGCCAGATGACGGCCTTGGCCTCTTCCCGGTGCTCCGGGTCGAGGAAGATGGCCCGCTTCACCGCGGCAAGCTTGGTCTCCTCGCCCTTGGCCGACTTGCCGGCCAGGATCTTCCCATCCCGGATCACCAGGCCGTCGTCGATGATCATGTCGCAGCCGTACTGGTAGGCGACCAGCGAAGCCCGGTGGCTCTTGCCGCTGCCCGCCGGCCCCACGAACGCGACAACCTCCACCAGGCTTCCCCTCCTTCCCTTGCTCCCCCGGTTTGCGGCTTCGCATGGCCCCGGCGGGGCCGGCCCGGGGCGGGGCGCACCGCCGCCACGCTGGCGGTGCGCCCCGCCGCCCACTCCCCTACCGGGGCACGATGGCCAGGATGTTGCTGATCTGCCGGCCCGGCGCGGTGATGACCTGGCCCCGGTAGTACAGGGCGCTGGAGGCGCCGGAGTCCATGCACATGGCATCCCAGGCGCCCAGGTCCCGCATGATCTCCGCCAGGTCCAGCACCCGCACCCCGGTGGTGGTCACCAGGAGGAGGTATCCGTCCCGGGTCAGCCCCACGGCGCTCCGGTTCCACGCCAGGGTGGTGATCTTCTCCTCGACAAACCCTTCCCGGGCAAAGTCCACCGCGATCTGCCCGTCAGCCAGCAGCCGGGGACCGGCCTGCAGGAGCTCCGAGACCCCCTCCCACTCCGGCTCCAGCTCCACCCGGAAGTCCAGGGGGTCCCCCACGGAGAAGCGGCTGAGGAACTCCTGGACGTGGGTGCCCCCGAGGCTGACCACAAAGCCGTTCCGGGGGATGGCCACGTTGCCGGGGACGATCCGGGTGATCACCCCGTTCTCCACCACCACCGAGGTCCCCGCGTCGTACCCCAGGTCCGGGCCCCGGTCCGGGGTGTGGACCACGATCCAGTTCTCCCCCCACTCGGTGCCGGTGTGGTTGAGGCCGTAGGCCCACCAGCTGCGGGGCCAGGTGCCGCCCAGAATCGACGGGGAGGTGTAGCCGATCCGGGCCCGGCCGTCGGGCCAGAAGCCGATGGCCGCCCGGTCCGCCCC
>QGUP01000428.1 GCA_003242505.1 Bacillota bacterium | reverse complement strand
CCTGTCCGGCGGGTATCAGCGGCGGGTGCTGCTGGCCATGGCCCTGGCAGCAGCCCCCAGGCTGCTGGTCCTGGACGAGCCGACCACAGCGCTGGATCCCGCCATCCGGCGCCAGACCTGGCATGTGCTCGCCACGAAACGGCGAGGCGCGATCCTGTTGACGACCCACGACATGGCCGAGGCGGAAGCCCTTGCCCATCGGGTCGCGGTCCTGGCCAACGGCCGGCTGTTGGCCGTGGCAACCCCGGAGGAATGGCGGAACCGGCTCCCGGCCCGGGAACGGGTGCACGTTGATCTGGATCCCCAGGACCCACGGTTGGCCGAGCTGGCGGTGCACGGCACGGTTGAGCCCTATGCAGGCAAGGTGGTGATCTATCCCAGTTCGCCCGAATCCACCCGCCGCCTGGTCGATACCCTGCTGGGTCAGGGCATCTCCTTCACCGTTCAAGCGACTACCCTGGAGGATGTCTATCTTCGGTTGGTGGCTAGCAGGGAGCCGTCGACTGCTCATGCAGGCCCGGCAGTGGTGCAGCATGCGGGTTCACAGGTGTAGGCGACTCGTTGTGGTGCACGGGAGGCCGGAAGGCTCCTGCTTCTGCGGTCCCCCGGTGGGGTTGCCGGCTCCACCGGGGGACCGCTGTCCGCGTCCCGCTCACATCCGCGGCATGTGGCGCCAGGGGCGTACAATCGATTCAGCCCATGCCTGCTCTCATGAAGAAATTCTTCGCCCGCGGCAGGAAACAGACATGACCATCCATAACCATTGCCACCGAACCGATCCCCAGAACCGGGGGAGGCGGCACCATGAAGGTCCTCACCTGCGACATCCTGGTTGTCGGCGGCGGCACCGGGGGCACCGCCGCCGCCCTCCGGGCCACCAGCATGGGCCGGCGGGTGGTGGTCACCGAGGAGACCCGGTGGCTGGGCGGCCAGATGACCTCCCAGGGGGTCTCGGCCCTGGATGAGCACGAATACATCGAGTCCTTTGGCGGGACCGCAGCGTATAGCGACTTCCGGCGCCGGGTCCGGGACTACTACCGCCGGCGGTACCGCCTGAGGCACGACCGGCCGGACCTGAACCCGGGCAACGGGTGGGTGAGCCGGCTCTGCTTTGAGCCCAGGGTCGGCGTCGCCGTCCTGGAGGAGATGCTCCGACCGGCCCGGGAGGCAGGCCTGCTGACGGTCCTCTACGAGGTGGCCCCGGTGGCGGTGGAGCGGGAGGGCAAGCGCATCCGGTCGGTGACCGTGGAGGACCTCCGGACCGGGGAGAAGACCCGCATCGAGGCAGCGGTGGTGATTGACGCCACGGAACTTGGCGACCTGCTTCCCCTGGCCGGGGTGCCCTACCGGACGGGGATGGAGTCCTTCGCCGAGACCCACGAACCCAGCGCTCCGGCGGAGGGGAACCCCGAGGCGGTCCAGGCCTTCACCTTCCCCTTCGCGGTGGAGTACAGCCCCGGCGAGCGCCACGTGATTCCAAAGCCCGAGGGGTACGAGGCCTTTCGGGACCGGCAGCCCTTCAGCCTCCACGGCTACAAGATGTTCGCCCCCGGCGGGCCCATCGGGCTTCCCTTCTGGACCTACCGGCGCCTCATCGATGCCAGCCAGTTCGAGGGGGACGACTTCCCCCACGACATCGCCATGATCAACTGGCCCGCCAACGACTATGCATTTGCCAACATCATCGACAAGCCCAGGGCCGAGCGGGCCCGGATCCTGGACGAGGCGAAGCGCCTCTCCCTGAGCTTCCTCTACTGGCTCCAGACCGAGGCGCCCCGGGACGACGGGGGCCAGGGCTACCCGGAGCTGAAGCTCCGCCCGGACGTGATGGGCACCGAGGACGGCCTCTCCCAGTACCCCTACATCCGGGAGTCCCGGCGGATCCAGGCTTACGAGACCGTACGGGAGCAGGACATCGTCGCGGCCTACAACCCCGGGAGCCGGGCCCGGCTGTGGCCCGATTCCGTCGGCCTGGGCCTCTACCTTTATATCGACATCCATCGGTCGGTGGGCACCGACCTCACCCCCGGCGCCGGCCAGAAGGTCCGGCCCTTCCAGATTCCCCTGGGGGCCCTCCTCTCGCCGGCGGTCGCCAACCTCATCGCCGGGGCCAAGAACCTTGGCGTCACCCACATCACCAACGGCGCCTTTCGCCTCCATCCAGTGGAGTGGAACGTCGGCGAGTCCGCCGGCGCCCTGGCGGCCTTTGCCCTCGACCAGGGGGTGGCGCCGGACGCGGTCTACCACAACCGGGACCTGCTCCGGCGCTTCCAGCTCACCCTGCTGCGCCACGGGATACCCCTCTACTGGTTCACCGATGTTCCCCAGGGGCACCCCGCCTTCGTTGCGGTCCAGTACCTGGCCGTCACCGGCGTCATCCAGGGGGAGCCGACGGACCTTCTCTTCCGGCCGGACGAGCCGGTGACCGGCACGGTGGCGGGGGAGTGGGCCCGGCGGGCGGGGGTCGCCCTCGCCCCGGAGCCCGGGGAGACCCGGGCCGGCTTTGCCAGGCGGCTGGCCGCCGCCCTGGGGCTGCCCCTGGATGGGGTGTGACGGAGCGGTACAGAAAGGAGGCGGACGCCCGTGCCTTACAACTCCCTGGAGTGGCTGATCGAGGCGGAACTCGCCCAGGCCCGGGAGGAGGGAAAGGACGTCGGGAACCTCCCGGACCGCTGGCAGGAGCTG
>QGUP01000427.1 GCA_003242505.1 Bacillota bacterium | reverse complement strand
CTCGCCTTTGTCCGGTCTCCCCGGACCGGGGGGGCCCCCCCCCCGCCCCCCCCCCCCCTGCCCCCCCCCCCCCCCCCCCCCCCCCCCGCCCCCCCCCCCCCCCGCCCCTTCCAGCCCGGGCTCCTCCAGCCCTGCCCTCTCCAGGCCTGCTCCCCCCAGCCCTGCCCCCTCCAGCCCGGTGGCCGCCGGCCCCGCCAGCGCCAGGTCTACCCCCCGGTCCCGGGCGAGGGGCTGGAGCCGCTCCACCACCCCGGCCACCAGGGCCCCCAGGTGGACCGGCTCCTTCTGCAGGGGCCGGCCGGCCTCCAGTTCGCTGAGGGTGAGGAGGTCTCCCGCCAGGTCTGCCAGGCGGTCCACCTCCCGGCCCAGGTCCCGGAGGAACTCTGCCTGCTCCTCCGGGCTGGTGACCGCGCCGGAGAGAAGGGGCTCGGTCAGGGCCCGGAGAGCGGCCAGGGGGGTCCGGAGTTCGTGGGCGGCGTTGGCGATGAAGGCCCGCCGGCTCTCCTCCAGCCTGGCCAGCCGGTTCGCCATCCCGTTGAAGGCGGCGGCGAGCGGGGCCGGTCCATCCCCCCGGGTGACGGGGCCCCGCCGGGAGAGGTCGCCGGCCTGGACCGCCCGGACGGCCTCGGTCAGGGCCGCAACGGGGCCCGCCAGGGAGGAGGCCAGCAGCCACGCGGCCGCCGCGGCCAGGGCGAGGGCGGCGGCGCTGACCAGCAGGAGGACCCGGCGGATGCCGGCCAGGTGGGCGAAGACCGGCTCGACGGACTGGGCCACCAGCACCGCCCCCACCACCTGGCCCAGGTCCCGGACCGGGACCGCTGCGTAGAGGGTCCGGCCTACCCCGGGGACGGCCTCCATCCGGGTGGCCTCCTGCCCCCGGAGGGCGGCCGCCACCTCCGGCCGGCGGGAGAGATCCGCCCCCAGCAGGTCCGGCTCGTAAAAGGAATCCCGGAGGACCTGGCCCTCCCCGTCCAGGATCAGCACCCGGACCCCGGCCTGCTGTCCGTAGTCCCGGGCGATGGACTCCAGGTAGTCGTGGCCCTTCAGCATGTACCGGGCGCTCACCCCGGCCACCACCCGGCCGTGGCCCACCAGGGTTTCCCTGCGCTCCGCCAGGGCCGACCGGGTGAGGGCGGCAAGGGCCAGCCCGTCGGCGGTGGCCACGGCCAGCAGAGTGACGGCCAGGTAGGACCGGAGGAGCCGACCCCGGAGGCTCCGGCCCCGGATTCGCTGCCAGAGCCGGCGGGCCCGTCCTCCGGCTCCGGCCGCCCCGGGCCCGGCCGTTCCCACGGCGACGGCAGGCTCGGACCCCGCCAGTCCCCCGGGGACGGCCGCCCCGGGCCCCGCCGGTCCCAGGGGAGGGGTGCGGTCAGCGGCCATGGCCCCACCCGCGCCTTCCGGGTCGAGGTAGTAGCCCTTGCCCCAGCGGGTCCGGATCAGGGCGGGCCGGGCTGGGTCCGCCTCGAGCTTTTCCCGCAGCCGGTGGATGTGGACGTCCACGGTGCGGCCGTCCCCCGGGAAGCCGTAGCCCCAGACCCGCTCCAGGAGCGCCTCCCGGCTGAAGACCTGGCCGGGGTGGGTCGCCAGGAAGACCAGGAGGTCGTACTCCTTCGGGGTGAGGGCCACCGGCCGCCCCTCCGCCAGGACCACCTCCCGATCCAGGTCGACCTCTACGGCGCCGAGCCGCAGCCGGCCGGCGGTGCCGCCGGGGCCGGCCCGGCGGAGCACCGCCCGGATCCGGGCCAGGAGTTCCTGAACGTTAAAGGGCTTGGTGATGTAGTCGTCGGCCCCCAGGTCCAGGCCGAGGACCTTGTCTTCGTCGCCGGCCCGGGCGGTGAGCAGGATCACCGGCGTGCGGCCAGCCGCCCGGATCCGCCGGCAGAGGGTGAGGCCGTCCACCCCCGGCAGCATGACGTCCAGGAGGACGAGGTCCGGCCGGGCCTCCTGAAACCGAGCCCAGCCTTCCTCCCCGTCGTGGGCCGGCACCACCTCGTACCCCGCTTGCCGGAGGCTGGCGCTCAGCCCCCGGACAAAGGGCCGCTCGTCGTCCACCAACAGGATCCGCGGTCGCACGGTGCGATCCCTCCGGTGTGACAGGGGATCCGTTCCCTGCCCTGGGCGGCAGCTCTCCTGTTCCTGCCGGAGGCCGCCAGGGCCGGGGCTGTCGCCCTGTCCGGCCCTGTGGCACAATTACTCGTAGAAAAAAGAATTCGCCCAAACGGGCCATTGCCACCTGCGGGCCATGCCTGGGAGCAAGGGAGGGGTGGTGCGGTGATCCTGGTAACCGGCGCGACGGGGTTTGTCGGCCGGCACATCGTGGCGGAGCTGGTGGCCGCGGGCTACCAGGTCCGGGCCCTGGTCCGGCCCGGCTCCCCCCAGCAGCAGGTCCTCGCCGGCCAGCCGGTGGAGACGGTGCCGGGGGATGTGCGGGACCCGGAGGCCCTGGCGGCGGCCGCCCGGGGCTGCCGGGCGGTGATCCACCTGGTGGCGATCCGTCGGGAGTGGCGGGACCGGACCTTCGAGGCCATCACCGCCCGGGGGGCCGAGCACGCGGTGGCGGCCGCCCGGGCGGCGGGGGTGGAGCGCTTTGTCCTGATGAGCGCCCTCGGGGTGACGGATGACCCGGTGACCGGCTACATGAAGGCCAAGCTCCGGGCGGAGCGGGCCGTCCAGGCCTCAGGCCTTCCCCATGTGATC
>QGUP01000426.1 GCA_003242505.1 Bacillota bacterium | reverse complement strand
GGCCTTTTGACGCGGAACTGGGGGCGAGGGCCGTCTCCCCCCCCGCGGGTACGGCCCCGGCCGGGGTGCCCCCTTTCAGGGCCTGGGGATCCGGCCGGTAACCGTCACTTTGGAAAAGCCGCCGTGGGACCTGTACCTCACCCTGGACAGCCGGCTCCAGGCGGCGGTGGAGGCCGCCCTGGACGCCGCTGCCCCGGAAGCAAGGGCGGCGGCGGTGGTCCTGGATCCCCACACCGGGGAGGTCCTGGCCTTGGCCTCCCGGCCCCAGTTTGACCCCCGGGTCGGGCCGCCCCCGGGGGAGGGCGACGGGGGTGAGTTGATCAACCGGGCCCTGGCGGCCTATCCACCGGGTTCGGTCTTCAAGGCCCTGGTCGCCGCCGCGGCCCTGGAGGAGGGGCTGGTCACCCCCGACACCCTCTTCGACTGCCCCGGCCACTACGCCATCGGCGACCAGATTTTCCGGGAGCCGGTGCCCGGCGGCCACGGCCGGATCACCCTCGCGGAGGCGCTCCACCTCTCCTGCAACATCTTCTTCATCCATCTGGGCTACCAGGTCCTGGGCCGGGAAGGGCTCCTGGCCGCGGCCCGGCGGTTCGGCCTCGGGGCCCCGACGGGCATCGGGTTGCCGGAAGAAGACAAGGGAGTGCTGCCCGAACTCCGCTGGGACGGGGAGGTGGCCATGTTCGCCTTCGGCCAGGGGGCCTTCGGGGCGACCCCCCTGCAGGTCGCCCGGGCCTATGCCGCCCTGGCCACCGACGGCCGGCTGCCGCCGGTGCGATTGGTGGACCGGCTGACCACCCCGGCGGGGAAGACGGTCGAGCAGTTCCCCCGGCGGGCTGGCGAGGCGGCGGTCTCGCCGGAGGTCGCCCGGACCATGCAGGCCATCCTCCAGGGGGTGACCCAGCCCGGCGGGGTGGGCACCGGCCAGAAGGCCTGGGTGCCGGGGTGGGGCAGCGCGGGGAAGACCGGCTCCGCCGAGGCGGCGGGGGATGCGGTCCACGCCTGGTTTGTGGGGTGGGTGCCCCTCCACCAGCCCCGGTACGTGATCGCCGTCCTCGTGGAAGAAGGCGGGGCCGGCGGCGAGGCCGCGGCCCCGATCTTCCGGGCGATTGCCGAGGCGATCCTGGCCCTTCCGGGCCCGGGGGTTACCAGAGGGTATTGATCAGGCCGCCGTCCACCTGGAGGGTGACGCCGGTGATGTAGCCCGCGGCCTCGGAGCAGAGGAAGGCCGCGGCCCGGCCGAACTCCAGGGGGTCGCCGTACCGGCCGGCGGGGATCCGGGCTTCCTGCTCCCGCCGGACCTCCTCCGCGGTGATGCCCCGCTGCCGGGCGGTCTCGGCGTCGAGGAACCGGACCCGGTCGGTGTCGATCCGGCCGGGGGCCAGGCAGTTGACCGTCACCCCGTGGCCGGCCACCTCCGCGGAGAGGGTCTTGGCCATCCCGGTCACCGCGGCCCGGAGGCTGTTGGAGAGAAGGAGGTTCGGGATCGGCTGCTTGACGGAGCTGGAGGTGATGTACAGGATCCGGCCCCAGCGCCGGGCGAGCATCCCCGGCAGCACCGCCCGGGTGAGGCGGACCGCGCTCATGAGGGTGAGTTCGAAGGCCGCCTGCCAGTCTCCGTCGGCCAGGTCCAGGAACTTCCCCGGCCGGGGGCCGCCGGCGTTGGCCACCAGGATGTCGATGCGGCCGAAGCGCTCCTGGCCGGCCGCCACCAGCCGCTCGATCTCCTCGGGACGGCTGACGTCCGCCCGGAGGGCCAGCACCTGCCGGCCGGTGGCGGCGGCGATGGCCGCCGCGGTCTCCTTGAGGGCACCCTCATCCCGGGCGCAGAGGATCAGGTCCGCCCCCTCCTGGGCCAGGGCCTCTGCCACCCCCCGGCCGAGCCCCTTGCTCGAGGCGGTGACCAGGGCGACCTTCCCGTGGAGCCCCAGGTCCATGAGAATCTCCTCCCCTACCCGACTGTTTGCATCCCATCATCCTTCGAGCGGCCGGGGGCGGGTTCCTGCCGGTTGTCCCGTGGGTGGAGGCGGGCCCTGAGGGCGGAGGGTAGAGCCCCAGGGATGGGGCTGGAGCCAGGGCGGCGGTGTCCCGGGCTCAATCCAGGTAATCGACTCCCGTGATGACCGTCCGCTCCCGGTCAGGGGATTCCACCCGCACCTGGAGGACGGTCTCCCCGGCGGTGGCGGTGATGAGGGCCCGCCAGGGGAAGATGTAGAGGACGGCGGAGCCACGGTTCGGCCCGTGGCCCTCGTCGTACTCGATGGTGACCCGCACCGCGCCCTCGGCCCGGGCCTCCAGGCGCCAGTGGTCGCCTTCCGGCACCAGTTCCGCGGGCCCATGGGCCGGTTCGAGGGTGGCCGTCGCGTTGCCCGGGGTGAGGGAGACCAGGTGCCCCTGGGGGCTGACGTAGGTCCCGTAGATCCGCTGGTCCTGGCCGGCGGCCAGGGCGCCTCCGTGGGGGAAGAGGTAGACCCCGGGCGGGTTCGGGCTGCAGTCCTTCGGGGTCGTGACGGTCACCTTCGGTGCGGCCAGAAAGTGCACCTCGGTGCCGTCGGGCAGCCGCAGGCCCCTGGGGCGGAGGGTGCCCGTCACACCGCCTTCGGCGGGCGTCCGCCAGATCCCGTGCGCATCCGGACCGAAGGCGGGGTCGTCGAGAAAACCAGTGGCCTCCCACAGGACGCTGCTGTGCTTGACGGGAAGGAGGGAGCCG
>QGUP01000032.1 GCA_003242505.1 Bacillota bacterium | reverse complement strand
CACGAGAAACCGCCAGCCGGGAACCCCGGCCATGTACAGCATCCCGGCCACCAGCATGATCAGGACCAGGGCCGACCCCAGGTCCGGCTGTATCAGGATCAGCGCGACGAAGGGCAGCACGTGGGCCAGGTGCGGCACCAGGTCCCACCACTCCCGGAGGGACTCGGCACGGGCCAGTTGCCACCCCAGGGTAAGGATGACCAGGACCTTGGTCAGCTCCGCGGGCTGCAGTTCCACGACCCGCAGGTCGATCCAGCTGCGGGCGTTGTTGTGCTCCACCCCCAGCCCCGGCACCCACACCAGGAGGAGCAGGATCAGGTTCACCACGTAGAGGAACCGGTGCATCCGGCCGAACTCGGTGTAGTCAAAAAGAAGGATCACCGCCATGGCCAGAAGGCCCAGGACCATCCCGGCCGCCTGCTTGTACACGTAAATCTGCCAGTTCCCGGGCATGTACCCCCGGGCCGCGCTGGCGATGACCACCAGGCCGACCCCGGTCAGGAGCAGCACCGTCAGCAGCAGGACCCAGTCCAGATACCGGAGCAGCCGCCACTCGAAGTTCAATTGGCGTTCCCTCGCTACTTCAGCCTTCGTCTCATTGTAACAAGAAAGAAAGCCCGGCGGCGCGGCGCCGGACCGGAAAGACTTGCCGTCGGTGCTGGGCCCGGGGGCTACGGAGCCACCCGCTTCACCCGGCGGACCGGGATGCTGGCCACCAGAGCCGCCTGGTGCTCGGTCTGGGAGAGCCGCACATCCATGGTCTCCGTGTCAATGTCCATGTACTCGGAGATGACCCGAATGAGGTCCTCCTTGAGCCGCTCCAGGAACTGGGGGGTGACGCTGGACCGGTCGTGGACCAGCACGAGCCGCAGCCGCTCCTTGGCAATCTCCGCGCTGGGGCTCTCCCGCCCGAAAACCTTGGCGATCAGGTCGAGCACCGGAATCCCCCTCCCTACCGTGCCCCGAAGCCGAAGACCCGCTTGATCCGGCTGAGAATCCCGTCGTCGTCATCCAGGTTCATGAGGGGCACCTGCTCCCCCATGAGCCGCCGGGTGATGTTGCGGTAGGCCTCCCCCGCCCGGGAGTGCTTGTCCAGGACCGCGGGCTCGCCCCGGTTGGTCGTCACCACGATCTGCTCGTCCTCGGGCACCACGCCCAGGAGGTCGATGGCCAGGATCTCCAGCATGTCGTCGATGGCCAGCATGTCGCCCTTGCGGACCATCCCGGGCCGGTACCGGTTGATGATCAGCATCGGCCGCTCCTTCTCCATGGCCTCGAGGAGGCCAACCACCCGGTCGGCATCCCGGAGGGCTGCCATCTCGGGGGTGGTGACGATGATCGCCTTCTCGGCCCCGGCCACCGCGTTCTGGAATCCCTGCTCAATCCCCGCGGGGCTGTCCACCAGGACGTAGTCGAACTCCTGCTTCAGCTCCTCGCACAGGTCCCGCATCTGGTCCGGCCGGACCGCGGTCTTGTCCTTGGTCTGGGCCGCGGGGAGCAGGAACAGGTTGTCAAACTGCTTCGACTTGATCAGGGCCTTCTTGTACTTGCAGTACCCGTTGGCCACGTCCACCAGGTCGTAGACGATCCGGTTCTCCAGCCCCAGGAGCAGATCCAGGTTGCGCAGCCCGATGTCCGCGTCCACCAGGCAGACCCGGTGGCCGTGGCTGGCCAGTCCGGCGCCAAGGTTGGCGGTGGTGGTGGTCTTCCCGACCCCGCCCTTGCCTGAGGTGATCACGATAACCTGTCCCATGGCGAACCTCCTCCGCCACCCTGATCCGGGGGATGGGGGCGCCGGTGCTCCACCGCCCGGACCCGTCCGCCCGGCTGCGATTCGGAATTCGGTGCCAATCCTTCCTGCCGGCTCTTACCGGCGACCCTCGATCACGATCTGCCCGTCCACCACCCGGGCGACCTCGGGCACCCCCGGGGCCTCCCGGACGGGGTCGTCGGGAGCCCGCCCCACCCGGCAGCCGATCCGCAACTGGGTCGGCTCCAGCCTTAGGGCTGCCACCACCGCGGTCTCGTCGCCGCCGGCGCCGGCGTGGGCCACCCCCCGGAGCGCGCCCATGACCACGATGTGCCCCGTGGCCACCACCTCCGCCCCCGGGTTGACGTCCCCGAGGATCACCACATCGCCCCGATGGTAGACCGCCTGGCCGGAACGCAGGGTCCGGGCCAGCACGAGGGGCGGCTCAGCCCGGGGGGCGGGCACCGCCCACTCCCATTCCTTCCCTTCGGGCCGGCTCCCTTCCCCTCCGGCCCCCCCGCCCGGGGACCGGGCGGCTCCGCCGGGCTCCCCGGGCCCCCGGCCGAGCACGGCGGCCGCGCTCTCCCCTTCCCGGATCTGGCGCAGAACCATCCCGAACCGGCCCTCCAGCAGTTGCATCAGCTGGGACCGCTGCTCCGGGGTGAGCCGCCGGCCGAGCACCGCGGCGGTCACCGACGCCCCCCGGAAGAACCCGCCCGTCTCCTCCAGCCTGCGCTGCAGCGTATCCAGCAGCTGGGAAAAGTCAGGCCCGTCACCGAGTACCACGAGTAAGCCATCCCGGGTTCCGCGAAAGAGCACGTCCCTTTGCATGCCGACTCCCTACTCTGCTGTACGCCAGTGTTCGGGCCACGGAGTTCAGGCCCCTCTCAACCTCCTGTGGGGATGATTCTCGGGATCAAGCGCCAAATCCTCCCTCCGCGAGAAAAATAGAGAAGTCACCGGCCAGGCCGGCCAGGGCCAATCAATCCTATCAATAAATTAAATAAAGGCCGGGCGCTCCGGCCCAGGGAGCCGCCGGCAGCGCCCGTCCGGGCGCATGGGCTAGTGGTTGCCCGCCGCCCCGTCGCCCTGGCCCTGGCGCCCGTCCTCCTGGCTCTGGCGGGAGATCCAGCGCCGGCCGGACCGCAGGACCCGGGCAATCTCCTCCTTCTGCTCGGGGAATTCCGGCGGGATGAAGGCGGGATCCTCCGGCGGCAGCTGCACCCCGAAGTACCCGGCGAGGATGCTCCGGGCCACCGGCGCCACGGAGCCGCCGTGGCCGGCCCGCTCGATGACCACCGCCACCGCGACCTCCGGGTCGTCCGCGGGGGCAAAGCAGACGTAGACCCCGAGGTTGTCGATGCCCGGGTACTCGGCGGTGCCGGTCTTGCCGGCGGTGGGGATCCCGGGGAGCGGCCAGCGGCCGAAGTCCGAGGTGCCGCCCGGGGCGTTGACCATCTTCATGCCCCGGACGATCTCCGCCAGGGCCTCCCGGGAGACCGGCAGCTCCCCCTGGGGCTCGGGGCCGAAGGTCTTCAGCACCGTCCCGTCCGCGGCGACGATCCGCTCCACCAGCCGGGGGCGCAGGAGCGTCCCGCCGTTGGCGATCGCGGCGCAGTACCGGGCCAGCTGCACCGGGGTCACCTGGAAGGTCTGGCCGATGGCAGCGGAGGTGGTGTCGCCGAGGTACCAGTCGAGGCCGTGCTCCCGGGCCCGGGCCTCCCGCCACTCCCGGGTGGGGAGGAACCCCGGCTCCTCTTCCGGCAGGTCCACCCCGGTCCGGCTGCCGAAGCCGAAGGCCTGGGCCCACTTGACCAGCCGGTCGATGCCGAGCCGGCGACCCATCTCGTAGAAGAAGACGTTGCAGGAGTCCCGGAGGGCCCGGGCCACGTTCACCCGGCCGTGCCCCCACCGGTTCCAGCAGTTCTGGTTGGTCTCCTTGTACCGGCCGCCGCAGAAAATCTCTTCCCGGGGGGTCACCACCCCCTCCATCAGGGCCGCCGCGGCGGTGACCATCTTCCAGGTGGAGCCCGGCTGGTAGGCGCCCTGGACCGCGCGGTTCCAGAGGGGGCTGATGGGGTCGCTGATCAGCCGCTGGTAGTCCTCCGGGGAGATGGCCGGCACCCACAGGTTCAGGTCGTAGGAAGGCCGGCTGGCCATGGCCAGGATCGCCCCGGTCCGGACGTCCATCAACACCGCCGCCCCGGCCTTGGCCTCGGTGTAGGTCTTGCGGTCGTTGACATGGTAGATGTTCTGGAGGCGCAGCATCTGCCAGTCCAGGGCCCGCTCCGCCAGGGCCTGGAGCCCCACGTCCAGGGTGAGAACGAGGTTGGCCCCGGGCACCGGCTCCCTGACCCACCCGAGGTCGCCGATGGGGACAAAGCTGTAGTCGATCTGCACCTGCCGGATCCCCGGGGTTCCCCGGAGATAGGACTCGTAGTACCGCTCCAGCCCGGCCTTGCCGATCACATCCCCGCCCCGGTAGCCCTGGCCGGCCATGGCCTCCAGTTCCTCCCGGGTGATCTCCCCGACGTAGCCGATCACGTGCGCGGCCAGGTCCTTCTGGGGATACTGCCGCACCGGCCGCACCACCACGTCGACCCCGGGCAGCCGGTCCCGGTTGGCCACGATGGCGGCGTACTCCTCCTGGGTGATGTCCGCCTTGACCACCACCGGGTCGAAGAACCGCATGTCGGTCTCGAGTTTGTAGTCCACCCGCTCCAGGAGTTCCTGGAGGTCGACCCGGGTGAGGTCCGCCAGCAGCTCCAGGGAGCGCCGGTACTCCTCGTTCTTCCGGTAGTTATAGTACGGGTAGCGGATGACCACCACGTTGGAGGGGCGGTTGGTGGCCAGGGGGACCCCGTTCCGGTCCAGGATCTCCCCCCGGGGAGCGGGCTCCGTCAGCCGCTGGGTGTGCTGGGCCCTGGCCGTCGCCGCCAGGGTGTCCCGCTTCCGGAACTGGAGGTTGCCCAGCTGCCCCACCACCGCCATGGTCCCCAGCCCGTACAGCATCATCAGGAGAAAGCCCCGGCGGTCGATCTCCTTGGACACCTGGGATCACCTCCGCCGCACGGAGCGAATCACCCCGCCGGGCTCCGGGCGCAGGTAGCCGTAAGCCCGCAGGATCCGGCGGTAGACCAGAAAGGTCACCGCGGTGGTGTAAAGGGCTCCCGGCAGAACCCGCCGGGAGACCGCCGCCGCGGCCACCAGGTCCGGGTCCAGGAGCCGGAGCACCCCATAATGGATTCCTTCGGCCAGAAAGGTGGAAAGAAGGCCCCCCAGCACCGGCAGGAGGGGGTTCTCCTGGTACACCCGCCGCTCCACCAGCCCCGCCACCCAGCCCACCGCCCCCAGGCTGAGGACGCTGAGGCCGATGTACCGCCCGAAGGCCACGTCCCGGAGGAGCCCCACCAGGGCGCCGGCGACCGCCCCGACCGGGGAGCCGAAAAGCAGGCCGTAGCTCACCACCACCGCCTGCAGGAGGTTGGGCGCCACCCCGCCGATCTGCAGAAAACCCGCCACGGTGGTCTGGGCCAGGAAGGCGACCCCCAGAATCGCCGCCAGGACCCAGTACCTCATTGGGCCGCCTCCTCACCCGGCGGCTCCGGCACCACCACCTGCACCAGGTCCAGGTGCTGGAAGTCCACCCCGGGCCGGAGGACCCCGACGGGGATCAGGTCGTGGTCCCCCCGCTCCACCTCGGCCACCGCCCCGATGTACAGGCCCTCGGGAACCTCCGGCTGAAACCACCCGGTGACGATGACGTCCCCCTGGCGGACCGCGTCCCGGCCGCCGTAGGGGAACCGGACCACCACCCCGTCCCCCTGGCCCTCGACCACGCCGAACTCGCCGTTCCGGAGGTTCCGGGCGGTGATCTCAAAGTTGCCCGCGGTCATCAGCCGCACCGTGGAGGTGAAGGGGGTGACCCGCTCCACCAGGCCCACGATCCCCTGGTGGTTGACCACCACCAGCCCCTCCCGGACCCCGTGCCGGGCCCCCCGGTTGATCACCACCGCCTGGAACCAGAGGGAAGGGTCCCGGGCGATCACCTGGGCTGCGATCAGCCGGTGGGGGAGCCGGTCCTGCAGGCCCAGTTCCTCCCGGAGCCGCTGGTTCTCCTGGGCGAGCTGCTCGTTGAGCCGCTCCAGGTGGATCAGCCGCTCCACCTGCTCCCGCAGCCGGGCGTTCTCTTCCCGGAGGTACATCAGTTCCCGGATCCCGCCGGTGACGTCCCGGACCCGGCCGGTCACCCACCCGGCCGCGTTCTGAAAGGGGTACAGGACCGTCGCCAGGAGGTTTTCGGGCAGGGAGGCCGTCCGGCGGTCGCCGGAGGTGACCGCGATCAGGGTGAAGGTGAGCATGAGACCGGTCAGCACCACCAGGACCCAGGTCAGGGTGGACCGGGTGGTGCGCCGGAGATGGGGGGGCGGCAACATCCGACCCTGACCCCCTCTTTGAGCGGCATTCCTTGGCACGTGTCAGAGGCGGGACGCCCGCTTGAGGATGTGGAGCGAGTCCAGGGCCTGGCCCGTGCCCTTCACCACGCAGAGCATGGGCTCATCGGCCACGTGCACCGGCATCCCCGTCTCCTTGGAGAGCAGCACATCCAGCCCCCGGAGGAGAGACCCGCCGCCGGTCATGACGATCCCCCGGTCCATGATATCCGCAGCCAGTTCCGGCGGGGTGTTCTCCAGGGTGATCTTGACGGTCTCGACGATGGCCGAGACCGGCTCCGCCAGGGCCCGGCGCACCTCCTCGGAGGTGATGGTCAGGGTCCGGGGCAGCCCGGTCACCAGGTCCCGGCCCCGGATCTCCATCGAGGTCTCCTCCCCCACCGGGTAGGCGGAGCCGATGGTGATCTTGATCTCCTCCGCGGTCCGCTCGCCGATGAGGAGGTTGTAGGTGCGCTTCACATACTGGACGATGGCCTCGTCCATCTCATCCCCCGCGATCCGGATCGACCGGGAGGTGACGAGGCCGCCCAGGGAGATGATGGCCACCTCGGTGGTGCCGCCGCCGATGTCCACCACCATGCTGCCCGTGGGCTCTTCCACCGGGAGCCCCGCGCCAATGGCGGCCGCCATCGGTTCCTCGATGATATAGGCCTCCCGGGCGCCGGCATGCTGGGCCGCGTCCTTCACCGCCCGGCGCTCGACCCCGGTCACCCCGGAGGGGCAGGAGATCACCACCCGGGGACGGAAGGGGCTCCGCCGGGGCATCGCCTTCTGGATGAAGTACTTGAGCATGGTCTGGGTGATCTCGAAGTCCGCGATCACCCCGTCCTTCATCGGCCGCACCGCGACGATGTTCCCGGGGGTGCGGCCGATCATCTCCTTGGCCTCCTGCCCCACCGCCATCGGGGCCTTGGTGTCCCGGTCGATGGCCACCACCGACGGCTCCTGCAGGACGATCCCCCGC
Organism: Bacillota bacterium; assembly: GCA_003242505.1. GTDB lineage: Bacteria > Bacillota > Sulfobacillia > Symbiobacteriales > ZC4RG38 > ZC4RG38. Next base: position 3,661 of record QGUP01000032.1, on the reverse strand, counting down.
CCCTTGACGTAGACCAGGGTGTTGGCCGTCCCAAGGTCGATCCCCATGTCGCCACCGAACAGATTCCAGAACGCCACGTTCTGTGCTCCTTTCTGCAGCCCCGTCCCCTTGCTGCGCGGGCCAACCGGCCCTGCGGGGGCGCCGACCTGGGCTCTACTCCCAGAGTTCTTCGCACTCCCGCAGGCTGATATGACGGTGATCCCCCAGGATGACGTGATCCAGCACCGCGATGCCGAGGAGCCGGCCCGCCTGAACCAGGCGGCGGGTCAGGTTCCGGTCCTCGGCACTGGGCGTCGGGTCCCCGCTGGGGTGGTTGTGCGCCACTATTATCGCGTGGGCGCTGCGGCGAATGGCAGTCTTAAAAATTTCCCTGGGGTGAACAAGTGCCGCGTTCAGGCTTCCCACCGCGACCAGTTCGATCCCCAGCACCTGATGCCTGGTGTTCAGCAGCACTGAGAAGAACTGTTCCCGATCCAGGCCCCGGGTCCGGGGCATCAGCAGCCGGGCCACGTCCGCCGGGCCGTGGATCGCCGGCAGGTCCACCTGGACCTCCGCCACCCGGCGCCCCAGTTCCACCGCCGCCAGGAGCACCGCGGCCCGGGCCGGTCCCAGCCCCCGGATCCGCCGGGTGAGGTCCGCCGCCGTCGCCCCGCTGAGAAACCGCAGGCCGTGGCCGGCCTCCGCGGCCCCCAGGCGCAGGAGCCGCTGCCCGACCTGCACCGCGCTCTCCCCCCGGACGCCGGAGCCGATCAGAATGGCGATCAGTTCCGCATCCGAAAGGGCCTGGGGCCCCAGGCGCAGGAGCCGCTCCCGGGGCCGATCCCCCGGCGGGAGATCCCGCATCGGCACACCTGGCGCCAAGGCCTGTCCTCCTTCCGACCGGTCCTCCCCCGGGGGTCGGAAGCGCCGCGGGCGCCGCAGCCCTGTCCCGCGCCGCCGCGCCCAGGCTGCCCCCGGGCCGGGCCTACCGGAGCACCGGAATCCCGAACTCCTCCTCCAGCAGGCGGATCACACGGCTCAGGGGCAATCCAACTACATTATAGTAGCAACCATCGATGCGCTCCACTAAAGCCGCCGCCAGCCCCTGAATCCCGTAGGCCCCCGCCTTGTCCAGGGGTTCGCCGGAACGGACGTACCACTCAATCTGCTCCGGCGTGAGAGGCCGGATCCAGACCCTGGTCGTCTCGTGGGCCACCACCTCCCGGCCGGTGGCCGCCTGGACCAGGGCGACGCCGGTGATCACCAGATGGTCCCGGGCCGCCAGCTGCCGGAGCATCGCCCGGGCGTGGTCCGGGTCCCGGGGCTTGCCCAGGACCTGGCCGTCCACCACCACCACGGTGTCGGCCCCCAGGACCACCGCCTCCGGATGGCGCCGGGCCACCTCCCGGGCCTTGGTGAGGGCCAGGGTCCGGGCCCGCTCCGCCGGCGGCAGGGCCGAGACGTCCACCCGGTCCTCCGCGCCGCTGGGTTCGACCTGGAAGGGGATCCCGACCTGGGCCAGGAGCTGTTGCCGGCGGGGCGACTGGGATGCGAGGATCAGCACTGCCGCGCGCTCCTCCTCTCTCGGGGGCCGGTGGCAGCCCGGTCACGGCCGCCACCGGCGCTCAGCGACGGAGAATCAGCACCAGGGCGATCAGGAGCCCCAGGGCACCGGCGACGGTCAGCCGCAGCGTCAGGTCGAAGGAGAAGGTGGCGACCGCCAGGCTCAGGCGGCCGAGGTCCATGCTCTGGTGCAGAACCTCTACCGGGATCGCCTGGCCGAGGACGTTGCCCACCACCGCCCCGGCCAGGGTGACCAGCAAGACAAGCCCCAGGGATTTCTGCACGACCGTTGCGCCCTCCCGCGGGCGGCGCCCGCCCACCCCGGGCGGACGCCCACCCCTTTGACACCTGAGAACTTTGTGGGGTTTCGTGATCCCGGGCTGAAATTCCTGGTCCGGAGGCCAGGAGCGACCGGCCCGACGTCTCCTTCCATTTTCTTCTATTGTAACCCCGGGCGACCCCGGTTGCCAGGGGGTCCCGGGCCGCTTCCGGCGCGCGGTGAGGGCCGGAGCCTCCCGGCTCCGGCCCTTGCCATCGGCCGCCGGCCGCTGTCCTGCGGCCCGGGGCCGCCCCCTTTTCGACCAGGGCTACCAGCCGCTGCCGGCCCAGGTCCGGTAGGTATCCACCAGGGTGACGTAGCTGCGCATCGCGTCCTGGTAGGCCCGGTCCCCCGGCTGCATCTGGGGGGTGATCTGCCCCATCTGCCGGCCGGTGGTCACGGCCAGCTGGGTCACCCGCAGGAGGTCGCTCACCGCCGGGTCCGTCGCATAGGGCGCCAGGGCCTGGGCCACCGCCTCCAGTTGCTGGGCCTGGTAGACCACCTGGTCCGCAGGGTCCGGAATCCCCGCGGTGGCGTACCGATCCCACCAGGCCGCGGCCAGGTGCATGAAGCTGTTCAGCGCCGCCACGCCCTGGTTGTAGGGGGTCTGGGCCTCCGCGGTCACGGGCAGCACCGGGGGATCGCCGGGGATGGTGACGTGGTTGGCATACAGCGGCAGTTCGGTGGTGATCTCCGCGCTGGCCTTGGCCGCATCCGCCGCGTCCTTGCTCCCGTAGGCGCCGATGATCACCTTATACCATTCACCATCGTGGGTGACCGCCGCCGGCACCCCCATCGCCTCGAGGCTCCGCGCGGCTTCCGCCGCCTTCTCCTGGGACCGGAGGGCGTGGGCCTGAAGGAAGTAGACGTTGAAAGCCTTGGGGTACTCCCCCATCCCGGCCCACTGGCCGATCTGGCCGCCCGGCAGGATCCCCTCTCCCGCGGTGCCCGCCGGGTCCTCCGTCGACGCGGGGGCCTCCCCGAGCCACCCCGCCAGATAGTTGCCGAGCCACGCGGCCCCTGCGAGGAGCAGGACCACGGCCACCACAAAGCCGCCACCCCACCGGTCCCCCCACCGCCCATCGGACCGGCCAAAACGACTCATCGCTCTCCTCCTCCTGTCCGCCGGGGCGGCCGGCACCCGGGGGTGCGGCGCCCTTTCCTTACCACCGCAACCCTATGCGGACAGGGCCGGGCTTATTCAACCGGAACCAGCAGAGACCGCACCGGACCCACCAGGTAGTGAGATCCGGCCACCAGGACCGCCCCGCCGGCCGGGCAGAGGGCCCGGGCCCGGCGGAGGGCTTCCTCCGGGGACGGGGCGACCGCCGCGGCCACGCCCCGGCGGGCCAGGGCCGCGGCCAGGTCCCGGGCCGGCAGGGCCCGGGTGGGGTGGTCCGGGGTGACCGCCACCGCCTGCCGGGCCAGGGGCAGGAGGGCATCAAGGAAGCCGTCGACGTTCTTGTCCGCCAGGAGGCCCAGGACCAGGACCACCGGCCGGCCCGGGAGGTAGTCCCGGACCGCCTGGGCGAGGGCAGCGGCGCCCGCGGGGTTGTGGGCCACGTCCAGCAGCACCGGCGGGTCCCCGGGCACCACCTCCAGCCGGCCCGGCCACCGGGCCTCCGCAAGGCCCCGGCGGATCGGCGCCTCGGGAAGCCCCAGCACCTGGAGGATCCGGGCCGCACAGGCGGGGTTGGGGAGCTGGGGCCGGCCGAGGAGTGGCCCTTTACAAAAATCCGAGACCACAGGACAGCGACATAATACTGATGCCGTGTTTTTGTTTTAAAAAAAAAAAAAAAA
>QGUP01000425.1 GCA_003242505.1 Bacillota bacterium | reverse complement strand
GGGTCTGGCTGAGCCTTGGCCCCCGGACCGTCACGGTGCCCGACGTGCGGCGGCTCACCCGGGCAGAGGCGGAGAATCAGTTGCTGCAGCTTGGGCTCCGGGTCGGGGCGGTGACGGAGGTCTTCGCCCAGGATGTGGATGCCGGCCGGGTTGCGGAGCAGAGCCCGCCCCCGGGCACCCAGGTCCAGGAAGGGTCCGTGGTCGACCTGAAGATCAGCCGGGGGACCCGGCGGGTGCCCAACCTGGTGGGCCGGACCCTGGCCGAGGCTCCCGCCCAGCTGGCCAGCGCGGGCCTGACCCTGGGCGAGGTGGCCCGGGTGCAGAGCCCGCAGCCCAAGGACACGGTCATCGGCCAGGACCCTAAGCCCGACGCGGAGGTGCCCCCGGGAACCCGGGTCAATGTGACGGTCTCCGACGGGATGCCCACCCCGCCGGTCCACGAGACCACCGTGACCATCCACTTGCAGCCCCAGAGCCCTGACGACAAGGGGTACGTCAACGTCCGGGTGATGAAGTTCGACGCGGCGGGGACCGAGGTCTTGCATGAAGCCCCCCACCTGATTGGCGACACCTTTGAGCTGCCGGTCCGGTGGGTGGGGGATCACGCCAGGCTGGAGGTTTACGTCAACGGCCAGCTCCGGGAGACGATTCCCCTGAGCGCCTCGCCTACCGCCGAGGCGGACGAGACCTCCGACCAGTCGCAGGGAGGTGGCGGCTAGCCTGTGGCATCCGGGCAGGTGATTCGCTCCCACAGCAACATCTACTACGTGCTGGTGGACGGGCAGGAGGTGGAGTGCCGCCCCCGGGGCAAGTTCCGCCTCGAGGACCAGCAGGTGCTGGCCGGAGACCGGGTGGAGGTCACCCTGCTGGCCGACGGCGAGGGGCGCATCGACCGGATCCTGCCCAGGCAGAGCGAACTCAGCCGGCCCCGGGTGGCCAACGTGGACCGGTGCGTGGTGGTCTTCACCCTCCATGAGCCCGAGGCCGACTTCCGGTTTCTCGACCGGGTGCTGGCCCACACGGAGCAGGCCGGGGTCGAGGCGGTCATCGCCCTGAACAAGGTGGACCTCTGCACCCCCGAAGAGGTGGAGGCCTTCGTCGCCACCTACGGCCCGGCGGGGGTCGGCTACCCGGTGATCCCCATCAGCGCGGCCACCGGGGCCGGGCTGGACCAGCTCATCCCGTACTTGGCCGGCCGGACTTCGGTGCTGGCCGGCCAGAGCGGCGTCGGCAAGTCCCGGCTCACCGCGGCCCTGGTTCCCGGCCGGGAGATCCGGGTGGGGGAGGTCTCCCGGAAGCTCCGCCGGGGCCGGCACACGACCCGGCACGTGGAACTGATCCCGCTGCCCTTCGGCGGGGTGCTGGCCGACGCCCCGGGGTTCACCCACCTGGAGTTTGCGGGCATGGAGCCCCGGGATCTGGCCGACTGCTTCCGGGAGTTCCGGGAGCCGGCGGCGGAGTGCCGGTTTGACGACTGCCTGCACCGGGCCGAGCCGGACTGTGGGGTGAAGGCCGCGGTGGCCGAGGGCCGGATTCCCCGGCATCGCTATGAGCATTACCTGGTCTTCCTGGAAGAGATCGAAGCGGCCAGGAAGTGGTAGGGCACAACACGTTCCGAGACGCGGTGAGGCCCCGGCAACCTGCTGCCGGGGCCTTTGCAACCCAACTGGGGCCGCGGCATCGATGCCCCTCCTGCCAGCCTTCGACCCGCAGAGTCCCACCTGGAGGATGGTCGTGGCCGGTGCTGTGCCGTGGGGAATGGCCGCCAAGGACATGAGATACCTTCCGGCGGGTCTTGGCTGGAAACCGGCTGGCGGGGCATCACGGTTCCGCCAGCGGAGTACCACCCGTGGCGAGGGGCATCCGTTATCCAGAAGGTGGATGACGCCCTTACTGAGAAAGGTTGTGTTGACGGATCTACTTGAGCCGCTAATGTTCTGAGCGCTAGGGTGGCGAAGGGGTGCTTGAGGATGCGGCCGGTCTGGAAGATCGTCCGGCCTATCATCGGGTGGGTGCTCCGGCAGGTCATCGCAATCCTGCTGATCCTGGCTGCCGTTAGCTGGCTCACCGTGGATGGCACCTGGGCCGATCGGGCCGTAGCCGTGTGGGGATGGATCCGGGAGGCTCCGGCGCAGATTGCCAAGGTCAAGAAGGAAGTCCAGCAGGTGGCGCAGGAACTGGAGACCGTCGTGAACGAGGTCCAGACCGGGGAGGCGATTGCCGTCGCCAACCCCCGGCCTTCGGGCCAGGGCACTGGCAAGCCCTCCAGCCGCCCCGGCGCACCCCCTGCGACCGCCGCTAGCAAGCCAGCCCAGTCGTCTTCGGAGGTCGCCATCACCACTGGTGACGGCTGGGCCACGGCCCAGGAGCGGCGGACCCTGGAGGAGATCAACCGGATCCGCCAGGAGCATGGTCTGAAGCCGCTCCGGTGGGATGATGCACTTGCTCGGGTGGCCCGGTCTCGGGCAAGGGAGCTCTTTGAAACCCAGTACATGGCGTCCAACCATAAGCTGAAGCGTTCTGGAGAGCCCTGGGAGGCTATGGCAAAGGCGGGAATTCCGTTGTCGTCATCGGGTGAGACTATTCACGTTGACGGTGACACGCAGAGTGTAGCCTCCTGGGCTGCGTCAGGCTGGTACAACAGCCCTCCCCATCGGGCGATCATATTGGATCCTGACTTTGACCTGGTTGGGATTGGCATCGCGTACACAGACCGCCCCCTGCGGGTGTACT
>QGUP01000424.1 GCA_003242505.1 Bacillota bacterium | reverse complement strand
GTCTGAGAAGTTGTGGAGGAGCAGGCGGCCGCCGCGGCGCCGGCGGCGGGCCGGCGATGGCCACCCTGATTGAGGTGGTATGAGGCGGTGGGGGCGGAGGCCTTCCGGGGGTGGCAGGCAGGGTGGAGCCCCCAGGGGGCGGCAGGCCGCCCCCGTTGCCCCTACCCCCGGGGTGTACTATAATCGTCGGTGAAATGGCACAGCCGGGGGTGTGGGACCCGTGCTCGATCTGCATCTGCAGATGTTCGACCCGGAGGCCATGATCCAGGCCATCCGGGACGAGATGGTCCAGATGGGGTTCCGGGAGTTGCGGACCCCGGAAGAGGTGGAGGAGGCCTTCCGGAACGCGGCCGGTTCTTCCCTGGTCTTCGTCAACTCGGTCTGTGGCTGCGCCGGGGGGATCGCCCGGCCGGCGGTCCGGTACGCGCTGGAGAAGGGCCTCGTGAAGCCCGACCACCTCTTCACCGTCTTTGCCGGCCAGGACAAGGAGGCCACCGCCCGGGCCCGGGAGCTTTTCGGCGATTACCCGCCGTCCTCGCCGTCCATCGCGCTCCTGAGGGACGGGCAGTGCGTGGCGATGATCCACCGGTCCGACATCGAGGGGCGGGAGCCCCTGGCGGTGGTGGGCCGGCTGCAGGAACTGTGGCAGCAGCACTTTGGCGCTCCTGTAGACCAGGGATAGCGGCCCCTTGAGAAAAGTGGCCCCTCGAAACATATGGCCCCATCCGCACCGGATGGGGCCTCGACTTTTCACGGCGCCTCTATTCTACGTGCACCACGTTGTAGTGGTGCTGCTCCAGGAGTTCCACCAGGGGCTGCGGATTCTCGCACTCGACCCGGATGACAATCTGATACTGCTGGAATGTCTTCGAATAGAACGTCCCGAGATGGGTGATGTTCACGCCGGCGTCCCGGATGATCTCGGCAATCCGGGCCAGCTGTCCCCGGCGGTCGCCCACCACCAGAGTGATCCGGGCGGTGCCCGTGTCCACCCCCAGCATCTCGGCGAAGGCCTGGAGGATGCCGTTCCGGGTGAGCACCCCCATGAGCCGGCCCTGGTCTACCACCGGCAGCACGGGGAGGCCCAGTTCCTTCATCAGCCGGGCGGCTTTCTCCAGGGGATCGTCCGGAGTGACGGCGGCTGCCCGCCCGACCATGACCTCCCGGACCGGCAGCTGGGCCACGGCGCTGTAGCTGCCCCGTTCCCGGACGGCCCGGAAGACCTCTGCCACCCCGGCAACGCCCACCACCCGCCCGGTGCCGGGATCCAGCACGGGCAGGGCCTCGAGGCCTTGCTCTTCCATGCGGGTGCAGGCCTCCGCCACCGGGGTCTCCGGCGTGACCCCGGTTACCCGTTCGGTCATGGCGTTCCGCACAAGCATGGAGGTGCCTCCCTTCGTTCTCAGCGACCCATCTTTATATCGGAGTAACGCAGGCCAGAACCCCGGGGTTTGCTTCCCGGGCCCCGGCCGGCGGGGACGCTGACTGGGGGGAGGCGTCGGGTCTCAGGGCTCCTCGGTGGCGGCTACCCGGAAGAGGACCCGAAGCCCGTCCCGCAGGGCCATGGCCCCGAGGGCCACGCCGGTGCAGGCGATGAAGGGGGCCGCCCGGGGAAAGGCGACGGCCACCAGGTAGCCCAGGCCCGCCACCGCGAGGGTCATCAGCCACCCGCTGCCAGCCTGGGCGCAGACCGACGCCAGGGGGCGGAGCCCCCGGTCCCGGGCCAGGAGGGGCGCGGTGAGGATGAAGGCGGAGGCCAGGGAGCCCGCGACGGCGGTGAGCCCGCCAAGGACGTTCAGGCTGGCCTCGCCGGTCAGGGCCGACCACCGGGGCAGCAGCGCCGCCCCGGCTGCACCCGCGGCCAGGGCAAGGGTGACCCGCACCGTGGGCCGGTCCAGCCGGTCTGGTATCCCGCTCACTTGCCGCTCACCTCTCACCCGGGTGCGGTTCAGGCGCCCGGGGATGGTTCCGGCGGTAGCATGAGCCTCAGGTGCGGGGGCCATGCGCCTGTGGCCGGAAGCATGGGCCTCGCGGCATCAGGGTCGGGCGCTCCGGGCGATCCGCTCCAGCCCCGGAAGCCGCAGGCCGGTCACCAGGGTGACCGAGAGAAGCACCAGGGCGAGCCCCACCAGCAGCCCTGGGCCGATGGGTTCCTGCAGAAAGAGCCGGCCCCAGATGAGGCCGAAAATCGGCACCAGGTAAGTAACGCTCAGGGTGGAGGTGGGTCCCACCCGCTCCAGCAGCCGGAAGTAGATGAGGTAGGCCACCGCGGTGCAGAGGAGGGCGAGGGCCAGGAGGGCCAGCAGGGTCGGCCGGGACGGTACCCCGGCAGGGGGGAAGGCCAGGGCCAGGGGCAGCAGCACCACCCCGGCTCCGAGCTGCTGGCCGGCGGCCAGGGTCAGGGTGGGCAGCCCCCGGAGGTACCGGGCGGCGTAGGTGCTCCCCAGACCGTAATGGAAGGAGGCCAGGAGCATCGCGCCCGCGGCGGCCAGGGTGAGGGGGGTGACGGGCTGGGGATTCCAACCCACCACCACGCCGACGCCGACAAAGCCCAGCGCCAGTCCCAGGGCCCGGACCGGGGTGATCCGCTCCCCGAGCCAGAGCCCGGCGATGAGGGCCCCGAAAAGGGGAGTGGCGCTGTTGAGGATGGCCGCCATGGACGCGGTCAGGTGCAGTTCCGCCCAGTTGATGAGGGAGAAGGGGATGGCGCCGTTGATGGCCCCCAGGATGAGGAACCGG
>QGUP01000423.1 GCA_003242505.1 Bacillota bacterium | reverse complement strand
CGTGGGCCGTCGGGGTCGTGGCCGTGGCACCCTGGGGGCCCGGGTGGGTGGCCGGCTCCGGGGGCGGACGCTCCGCACCCTCTTCATCCCCATCCTGCTGGTGATGGCCCTGCAGATGCTCTGGCGGGGGTGGCAGGGGTGAGGCGCAACGAGACGATCCTCGCCCGGGTCCTGCGGGCAGGGGTCGGGCTGGCGGCCGGGGTCATGGCGGCAGGGCTCGCGCTGATGCTCGCCCGGTCGGGCCAGGGCACCGGCCCGGACTGGACCGCCCCGGCCTCCCTCGGCGCGGTGGCGGCGGGGCTGCGGCAAGGGGACCCCCTGGCGGTGATGGCCCTGGGGCTCCTGCTCCTCGCCGCCACCCCGGTCCTCCGGGTGATCGCGGCGGCCCTCGCCTTTGCCCGGCAGCGGGACTGGCCCCTGGCCCTGGCCTCCCTCCTGGTGCTGGCGCTGCTGGCGGCAGGGATGGCCCTGGGCGGGGCGGGAGCGGCGCCATGAGCGGCCCGGGCGACTCCGCCACGCCGGCATTCTCATGAAGGCCACCCGGCCAGAGCCGGGTGGCCTTGTTGCTCGGAGGCCGGAGCTTGCCGCACCGGAACCTGCCGGCGTCCCCCGGGGCTCGGAAGACGGGACCGGCTAGCGCCGGGCCTCCCGGACCAGGGCCATGGTCCAGCCCGCCAGGCCCGCCAGGGCCAGGGGCGCCGCCAGGGCCGTCAGGGCCATGCCGCCGTAGTTCCGGTCCTCGTCCAGGGTGTGGCCGAGGCCGTAGGTGAGCCCCAGGAGCCCCAGGGTGGCCATCATCCACCCCGTGTAGGGGGAAGCCATCCGCATGCGCATCCGCATGGTTCTCCCTCCTCCGCCAGGTGGATACCGGGCCACCCCTAGTATGCCCGCCTCGCCACCCGGGGGCCGGCTGCCGCCCAGCCTCCCCCGCCCAGCCCGGCCTTGCCGGCCCGGCCGCCCCAGGCCGGCTGCCCCACGGCCGGGGGGCCGGACCTCTCATCGGCCTTGCTGCAGGCGCCGGAGCATCTCCGGGGTGAGTTCCTTGCCCTTGGCCAGCTTCTCCCGGAGGTGCGGGTCCAGCACCTTCTTGCGGATGCGGATGCTCTTCGGGGTCACCTCGACCAGCTCGTCGTCGTCGATCCACTCCAGGGCCTCTTCCAGGGTCAGGACCCGGGGCGGCTCGAGGCGCAGGGTCTGCTCTGCGGTGGAGGAGCGGATGTTGGTGAGGTGCTTGGTCTTACAGACGTTGACCTCGATATCGTTCTCCCGGGCGTGCTCCCCCACCACCATGCCGGCGTAGACCTCCGTCCCCGGCTCGATGAAGAACCGGACCCGCTCCTGGAGATGGTAGAGGGCATAGGTGGTGGCCACGCCGGTCTCCGACGCCACCGCCGCGCCCCGGGTCCGGCCGGGGATCTCCCCCCGGTACGGCCCGTACGAATGGAAGAGGTGGTGCATCACCCCGTAGCCCCGGGTGTCCGCGAGGAACTCCGAGCGGTAGCCGATGAGCCCCCGGGCGGGGATCAGGAACTCCAGGCGCAGGTGGCCCGAGCCCGAGTTGGCCATGTTCTGCAGCTCCGCCCGGCGCCGGCCGAGCTTCTCCATCACCACCCCCAGGTACTCCTCGGGGATGTCGATGATCAGGGTCTCCAGGGGCTCCAGCAGCTCGCCGGTCTCCGGGTCCCGCTTCAGGATCACCTGGGGCTTGGAGACCGCCAGCTCGTAGCCTTCCCGGCGCATGGTCTCGATCAGGATGGAGAGGTGCAGCTCTCCCCGGCCGGAGACCTGGAAGACATCCGGGTCCTCGGTCTCCTCCACCCGCAAAGCGACGTTCCGCTCCAGCTCCCGGAAGAGCCGGTCCCGGAGGTGCCGGGAGGTGACGTACTCCCCTTCCCGGCCGGCAAAGGGCGAGTCGTTGGTGCGGAAGGTCATGGTGAGGGTCGGCTCGTCCACCCGGAGGGGCGGCAGGGGCATCGGGTTCTCCGGGTCGGAGATGGTCTCGCCGATGTGGATGCCCTCCAGCCCGGTGACGGCGACGATGTCCCCCACCGTCGCCTCCTCGGTGAGGACCCGGCGCAGCCCCTGGAAGGTGAAGAGCTGGAGCACCCGGCCCTTCACCACGCTCCCGTCCCGCTTGCAGATGCTCACCATCTGCCCGGTGCGGATCCGGCCCTGGTGGACCCGGCCGATGGCCACCCGGCCCACGTACTCGTCGTAGTCGAGGGAGGTGACCATCACCTGCAGGGGCGCGTCCGGGTCCCCCTCCGGGCAGGGGACGTGGTCGACGATGGTCTGGAAGAGAGGCTGCAGGCTGGTCCCCCGCTCCCGGGGGTCGAGGCTCGCCACCCCCTGCCGGCCCACCGCGTAGACCACCGGGAAATCGAGCTGAGCCTCGTCCGCCCCCAGGTCGATGAAGAGCTCCAGGACCTGGTCCAGCACCTCCGCCGGCCGGGCGTCGGGCCGGTCCATCTTGTTGATCACCACGATGGGCCGGAGCCCGGCCTCCAGGGCCTTCCGGAGGACGTACTTGGTCTGGGCCATCACCCCTTCGGCGCTGTCCACCAGCAGGAGCGCCCCGTCCACCATGGAGAGGATCCGCTCCACCTCGCCGGAGAAGTCGGCGTGGCCCGGGGTGTCGACGATGTTGATGGTGATCCCCTTGTAGGTGACCGCGGTGTTCTTGGCCAGGATGGTGATGCCCCGCTCCCGCTCCAGGGCGTTGCTGTCGAGGATGCACTCCCCGAC
>QGUP01000422.1 GCA_003242505.1 Bacillota bacterium | reverse complement strand
CAGGCCCGCCTCGCCTGGGTGGGACCGGAACTGGAGGGGTACCCGGACCACACGGACCTTGATCACCGGGCGGGCCTCGCCGCCCAGGGGCTGGGCCGGCACCAGGAGGCGGCGGCGGCCTTCCGCCGGTGCCTCGCCCTGGGCCCGGCCCCCTCGCCCCCCTACGGCAGCGTCGACCCGGCCGCGGGCGGGGCCCGGGCCTGGTGCGCCCTGGGAGAGTCCCTCCGGGCCCTGGGGGACTGGCCGGGGGCCTTCGGGGCCTACACCCAGGCGTTCCGGGCCGCTCCGGGCTGGCCCCGGCCCCTCCTGGGGCTTGCCGGGCTCCTCGCCGAGCGGACCGACGGGCCTGGGCTCCGGCGGCTCCTGGAGGCCCTGGTGCCGCCGGTCTCCCCGGCCAGCCGGGTGCTGGTGGCCCGGCTGCTGATGCACGTGGGGCGGTACCCCGAAGCCCTGCCGTATCTCGAGGCCGCCTGCGCCGGGGCCGAGGCGCCGCCGGAGTGGCTCCGGCTCCGGGAGGAGTGCCGGGCTCGGTGCGGCGCCGGACCCAGCCCGGAAGGGGGGAGCGCCCCGTGCCCCGGGCCCTGATCACCGGTATCACCGGCCAGGACGGCTCGTACCTGGCGGAGTTCCTCCTGGCCAGGGGGTATCAGGTCACGGGCCTCCGGCGCCGGTCCAGCACCCAGAACCTCCACCGGATCCAGCATCTCACCGGGCTCTCCCTGGTGGAGGGGGATCTGACGGACCTGGCCTCCCTGGTGCGGGTGCTGGACGAGACCCAGCCGGACGAGGTCTACAACCTCGCCGCCCAGTCCTTCGTGGGCTCCTCCTGGCAGCAGCCCCTGGCCACCAGCGACATCACCGGCCTGGGGGTGCTCCGGCTCCTGGAGGCGATCCGCACCGTCAACCCCCGGATCCGGTTCTACCAGGCCTCCAGCAGCGAGATGTTCGGCAAGGCCCAGACGGTCCCCCAGCACGAGGGGACGCCCTTCTACCCCCGCAGCCCCTACGGCGTCGCCAAGCTCTTCGGCCACTGGATCACGGTGAACTACCGGGAGAGCTACGGGATCTTCGCCTGCAGCGGGATCCTTTTCAACCACGAGTCGCCCCGCCGGGGCCTGGAGTTTGTCACCCGGAAGATCAGCGACGGCGTCGCCCGGATCAAGCTGGGCCTCGCCCGGGAGCTCAGGCTGGGCAACCTGGAGGCCCGCCGGGACTGGGGCTTTGCCGGCGACTACGTGGAGGCCATGTGGCTCATGCTCCAGCAGCCGGAACCGAAGGACTACGTGATCGCCACCGGCGAGACCCACACGGTGCGGGAGTTCGTCGAGTTGGCCTTCGCGCACGTGGGGCTCGACTGGCGGGACCACGTGGTGGTGGACCCGGCCCTTTTCCGCCCCGCGGAGGTGGACCTCCTGGTGGGGGACGCCTCCCGGGCCCGGCGGGAACTGGGCTGGCGCCCCCGGGTCGACTTCCCGACCCTGGTGGCGATGATGGTGGACGCAGACCTGGAGCGGCTGGGCGGCGGCCGCCGGGCCGGGTACAGCCTGGGTCCCGACGACGGCCCCACGGAGGCCGGCCCGGCCCCCGGGGGCCGGAGCGGAACGGGCGACGGCGGAAGGAGGATGCCCCATCGGGACGATGCCGGACGTGAAGGCGGTGCTCCTGGCGGGGGGCCGGGGTGAGCGGCTCTGGCCTCTCTCCACGCCCGAACTGCCCAAAGCCTTTCTCAGCCTCACCGGCCCCGACTCCCTCCTGCGGCAGACCTTTCAGCGGATCGTCCCCTGGCTCCCTGCAGAAGCGGTCTACGTGGTCGCGGCCCGGGAGCACGGGGACCTGGTGCGCCAGCAGTTGCCGGAGCTGCCCCCGGACAACCTGATCCTGGAACCGGCGCCCCGGAACACCGGGCCGGCCCTGGGGCTGGCCGCCCTGTGGCTGGAGGCGGTGGACCCGGCGACCCCCCTGGTGGTCCTGCCCGTCGACCACTGGATCGGCGGGGAGCGTCGGTTCCGGGCGGCCCTGGAGGCGGCGGTGGCCGGGGCCCGGCAGGGGTGGGTGGTCACCCTGGGGCTGCCGCCGACCCGACCCGAGACCGGGTACGGGTACATCGAGGTGGGGGAGCCGATAGCCCCGGCCACGGGACCGGGCGACCCCCCGGGCAACCCCCCGGGGGACGGCCGGGGCAGCGGTCCGGGGAAGGCAGGGGGCGGCCTGCCCCTGTACACTGCCCGCCGGTTTGTAGAGAAGCCCGGGCCCGCCGAGGCCCGGGAACTGGTCGCCAGCGGCCGGTACTGGTGGAACGCCGGGATCTTCGTCCTCACCCGGGAGGTGCTGGCGCAGGAGATCGCCGAGCACCTGCCCGGCCTCCACGGCCTCCTGGGGGAGATCCGGGTTGCGGCGGCGGCCGAGGGGCTGGCCGCCGCGGTGGAGCGGCTCTTCCCCCGGGCCGAGGCGGTCTCCTTCGACCACGGGGTCTGCGAACACAGCCACCGCCTGGCGGTGGTGCCGGCCCTCTTCGAGTGGAGCGACATCGGCGACTGGTCGGCCCTGGGGCGGGTGCTCCCCCGGGACCACCGGCAGAACGCTAGCCAGGGCGAGGCGGCTCTGGTCGACTCCGAGGGCCTGGTGGTCAACGCCGGCACCGACCGGCTGGGGGTGGGCCTCGGGGTCCGGGACCTGATCATCGCCCGGACCGAGGAGGCGGGGCTGGGCTGCCAACGGGACCAGGGCCAGGGCGTGCGGGAGGGGGG
>QGUP01000031.1 GCA_003242505.1 Bacillota bacterium | reverse complement strand
CGCCCAGACCTCCAGTTTGGTCTGGACCCGGCGGATGACCTCGTCGGTGAACTCCGTCGTGGTGGCGTGGCCCCCCAGGTCCATGGTCTTGATCCCGGCCTTGATCGCCTCGAGAGCCGCCTCGTAGATGGCCCGGGAGGCCCGCTGGGCGCTGGGGTCGGGCATGTGCGCCAGCAGTGCCGCCCCGGCCAGGATCATCGCCAGGGGGTTGGCCACGTTCTTGCCGTAAAGCTTCGGGGCGGTGCCGTGGGGCGCCTCGGCCATCACGGTCTTGATCCGGAGGTCGTCGTCCATCGCCAGGAGGAGCGACTCCGAGCCGGCAATGCTGCCGAACATCTGCAGCACCAGGTCGCTCAGGCAGTCGCCGTCCCGGTTGAGGGCGGGAATGACCAGGGCCTCGCCGGTGTGGGAGAGGAGCAGCGCATAGGTGGCGTCGATCAGCTGCGGGTCGTAGGGGACGTCCGGGTGCCGCTGGGCGGCGGCGTCCATCTCCTCCTTGAGCATCCCCTCGTAGATGGGGCTCACGGTGTACTTGGGCCCGCCGAAGACCTTGCCCCCCAGCCGCCTGGCCTGGAGGAAGGCGAACTCCGCCCCCGCGCCGCAGGCCCGGCGGGAGATCCCCTCCACCCGGTAGGCCACCTCCGCCAGGCCCCTGCCCTCCCGGCCCTCCTCGGCCCCGGAGGCATCCCCCACCGCCATCCGGATCACGCTGATGGGGGCGCTGACCCCGGCGATGGGCCGGACACCGGGGAGCAGCCGGCCGGTCCGGACGATGACCGTCCCGTCGATGGCCTCCCGGAGGATCGCGTTGGGGCTGCCCACGTCATCCTTCCCCTCGGGGGTGATGGTGGCGGCCTTCAGGCCGTACCCCGCCGCGACCATCGC
Source organism: Bacillota bacterium (assembly GCA_003242505.1). Lineage (GTDB taxonomy): Bacteria > Bacillota > Sulfobacillia > Symbiobacteriales > ZC4RG38 > ZC4RG38. The sequence continues at coordinate 10,187 of QGUP01000031.1, read as the reverse complement.
CTCGGCCGCCTCGAAGACCACCTTGTTCCGAGTCCGGCGGCGGTTTTCCAGGCTCAGGTCGTAGTATTCGAACTCCAGGTCCACCCCGATGACCCCGGGGTCCAGGACCCGCAAGGCCTGTTCCAGGAGTTCCTGTCCCGTCTGGTCGCCTTTGAGGACAACGATCCGCGTCGCCAATCCCGATCCCCTCTCGTTTTTGGAACGGCGTTTCATTTTTGGTCGCCAGACCAGCCGCCTTCTACTCTAACAGAGGACGGGCCGGGAGAACACCCCCGGCTCCTTTCCTACTCGGAATCGCGGCGATTCCGGTCACCGATGGCCTCCGGAAGCGGCCCCTGGGGTTCCGCCCGGCCTGTTATTCCCCCAGGGAAAGGGGCACCCTCTACCCAGAACCAACGGGAGGGGGATGCGCCCTTGAAGATGGAAGAGGTCCAGGACGCCCTCCGGCACTGGGGCGAGATCCTGGCCACCACCAGCGCCGGCGAGACCTACGAACTCCACCTGGGAGACACCAGCTTCGACTTTGACCGGCGGATCATCCGGCTGAAGTCCCCGGAGGCCGAGTACCTGATCGGCGGCGACGAGATCGCCTCGGTCACCATGCACTACGGCCGCCGGATGGAGGCCCACTGAGGGGATGCACGATGGGCCCGGGTCCCTGGCAGGGAACCCGGGCCCCGGCGCTCCAGAGGGGGGCGCCCTGGGGCCGGCCCGGCGCCGGCACCGGGGCGCCCTCGCCCCCGGAACCGGGGGCCGGGCCGACACCGGGACCAGGGCGCCGGCTCACTTCCGGCTACAGGCCCCTTCCCGGCAGTGGCCGGGGTCAGGGAGGATCCACCGGTGCCGGGCGACCCACCGGTAGGCCCGCTCGCCCCACCCCACCCGCTCCAGGAGCCAGGCCGCCGGCCAGAGGGGCCAGAGGAGGGGCAGGTGCCGGAGGAGGAGCCGGACCGCTGCAAAGCCGCTCACGACCCGGAAGGTCCCGGGGCCGAGGGCCACCGCGTGCATCGCCGCTTCCAGGGCCTCCGGGGCGATGCCGAAGCGGCGGTAGCTCTCGTCGTGCCGGAAGGAGCGGACCTCCACCCGCTGCCCCCAGTCCAGGGCCCGGAGGAGCCGGCCTGCCTGCCGACAGTAGACGCAAAACCCGTCGATGTAGACCACCAGACGGGTCCGGAGCCCGGTCCCTCCGGGCCCCTGGGGTTTCGCCCCCCGCTCCACCCTTCCGTCCCCCCTGGTCGGGCATGGCTCCCGGGTCAGGCCCTGCCCCCTGGCCACGGCCACCCTCCGACCCGGCGAGGACGGCAGGGGCGCAGGCCCGGCCTGCGCCCCTGCCCCGGGCTCCGGCCGCCCGGGGGCGGCTCAGCCTTCCCGGAGCATCCGCCGCAGCACCGTCTGCAGGATGCCGCCGTTCCGGTAGTATTCGATCTCCACGTTGCTGTCCAGGCGCACGGTGACGGTGAAGCGGACCTCAGAGCCGTCGGGCCGCCGGGCCACCACGGTGGCCTCCTGCCGGGGCCTGAGCTCACCGCCGATGCCGAGGATGTCGAAGGTCTCCTGGCCGGTGAGGCCGAGGGACTTCCAGCTCTCCCCTTCCTTGAACTGGAGGGGCAGGACCCCCATGCCCACCAGGTTGCTCCGGTGGATCCGCTCGAAGCTCTCGGCGATGACCGCCTTCACCCCGAGAAGCTGGGTGCCCTTGGCCGCCCAGTCCCGGGAGCTGCCGGTGCCGTACTCCTTGCCGGCCAAGACCACCAGCGGCACCCCTTCGGCCTGGTACCGCATGGCGGCGTCGTAGATGGTCATCAGCTCCCCAGAGGGCTGGTGGACGGTCCAGCCGCCCTCCTTGCCGCCGGCCATGGCGTTCTTCAGCCGGATGTTGCCGAAGGTGCCCCGCATCATCACCTCGTGGTTGCCCCGGCGGGAGCCGTAGGTGTTGAAGTCCTTCCGCTCCACCCCCCGCTCGGTGAGGTACCGGGCGGCGGGGCTGTCCGGGGCGATGGCGCCGGCGGGGGAGATGTGGTCGGTGGTGATGGAGTCGCCCAGGAGGGCCAGGGCCCGGGCGCCGAGGATGTCGTGATTACCCGGCGGGTCCATGGGCAGGTCCTTGAAGAAGGGCGGCTCCTGGAGATAGGTGGAGTTCGGGTCCCAGGCATAGAGGTCGCCCTCGGGGGCCTCCAGGGCCTGCCAGTGCTCGTCGCCGTCGAAGACCCGGCTGTACTCGGCCCGGAACATCTCGGGGCTGAGGACCCGCTCGATGGTCTCCCGGATCTCGGCCTGGCTCGGCCAGATGTCCTTGAGGTAGACCGGCTGGCCGTCCTTGCCGATCCCGAGGGGCTCGGTGGCCAGGTTGACGTCGATCCGGCCGGCGATGGCGTAGGCCACCACCAGCATCGGGGAGGCGAGGTAGTTGGCCTTCACCAGGGGGTTAATCCGGCCCTCGAAGTTCCGGTTGCCGGAGAGGACCGCGGCCACCACCAGGTCCTCCTCCCGGATGACCTGGGCCACCTCTTCCGGCAGGTCGCCGGAGTTGCCGATGCAGGTGGTGCAGCCGTAACCCACCACGTGGAACCGCAGGGCCTCCAGGTAGGGCATCAGGCCCGCGGCCTTCAGGTACTCGGTCACCACCCGGGAACCGGGGGCGAGGCTGGTCTTGACGTGGGCCGGGACCTGGAGCCCCTTCTCCACGGCCTTCTTGGCCAGCAGGCCCGCGCCGATCATCACCGACGGGTTGGAGGTGTTGGTGCAGGAGGTGATGGCGGCGATGACCACCGAGCCGTGCCGGAGGTCGAGCTTCTTCTGCACCGCCACGCCGCCGCCCGCGGCCGGGGCGTCCGGGTCCTTGCCGAAGTGGTCCTTGAGGGTCTGGCGGAAGTTCTCCGGGACCTGGACCATCGGCACCCGGTCCTGGGGCCGCCGGGGCCCGGCAAGGCTCGGCTCGACGGTGCTCATGTCCAGTTCGAGGGTGTCGCTGTACTCCGGGTCCGGGGTCTCATCGGTCCGGAAGAGCCCCTGCTCCTTGCAGTACCGCTCCACCAGGTCAACCAGGTCCTCGTCCCGGCCGGTGCCCCGGAGGTACTGCAGGGTGACCTCGTCCACCGGGAAGAAGCCCATGGTGGCGCCGTACTCGGGGGCCATGTTGGCGATGGTCGCCCGGTCGGCGAGGCTCAGCTTGGAGAGGCCGGGGCCGTAGAACTCGACGAACTTGTCCACGACCCCCTTCTTCCGGAGCATCTGGGTGATGGTCAGCACCAGGTCCGTGGCCGTGGCGCCCTCGGGCAGCTCGCCCGTCAGCTTGAAGCCCACCACCTGGGGGATGAGCATGTAGTAGGGCTGCCCGAGCATGACCGCCTCGGCCTCGATGCCGCCGACGCCCCAGCCCAGGACCCCCAGGCCGTTGACCATGGTGGTGTGGGAGTCGGTGCCCACCAGGGTGTCCGGGAAGGCCAGCACCTCGCCGTCCCGCTCCCGGCGCTGGACCACCTTGGCCAGGTACTCGATGTTCACCTGGTGGATGATGCCCATGCCGGGGGGCACCACCCGGAAGTTCTTAAAGCTCTTCTGGGCCCACTTGAGGAACTGGTACCGCTCCCGGTTCCGCTCGTACTCCCGCTCCACGTTGTACCGGTAGGCCCACTCGGTGCCGAAGGCGTCCACCTGGACCGAGTGGTCCACCACCAGGTCCACCGGGATCAGCGGGTTGATCCGCTTCGGATCGCCGCCCTTGGCCTTCACCGCGCTGCGCATCGCGGCGAGGTCCGCCACCGCCGGCACGCCGGTGAAGTCCTGGAGGACCACCCGGGAGGGCAGGAAGGGGATCTCCCGGGCCGGCAGGGGACCCGGGGCCCAGCCGGCCAGAGCCCGGACGTCCTCCTCCGTCACCAGGTAGTCGTCGAGGTTCCGCAGGAGGTTCTCCAGCAGGATGCGGATGGAGAAGGGCAGGCGGGAGACCCTGGCCACCCCGGCGGCCTCCAGCCGCTCCAGCCGGTAGATGGTCACCCGGCCGGCCCGGGTCTCCAGGGTCGCCCTGGCGCCAAAGGCGTCCCGGTAAGCAGTCTTCATGGCAGCCTCTCCCTCGCATTCCTCGGATAGCTGATGAAATACTGGGGTCGATGCACCCTTCCCCTGGGGCCTGCTCCCCCCACCCCGGGGTTCCGCCCCCTGGGATCCGCAGGGCGTCCCAAGGGGCGCGGCCCCGCCGCGGCCTCCCCGAGGGTGCCGCCCCGCCCTCAAGCCCCGTGGGCGCCGCTCCCGGGTCATCCCCGTTGACGCGGCCCCATGGGCGCTTCCCGGGGCGTCCCCCGGGGAGCGGGGCCTCACAGGCGCATCCCGATGGTCTGGGCGGCGGCCACTACCGCCTTGCTGTACCGCTCGATGGCCGCGTCGTCGAACCGCTGGACGGGTCCGGAGATGGCCAGGGCCGCCACCACCTCGCCGGCCCGGTTCCGGATGGGCGCCGCCACCGAGGCGACCCCCTCGGCCCGTTCCTCCGCGGAGGTGGCCCAGCCCCGCTCCCGGACCTCGGCCAGTTCCTGCTTCAGGGCCTCCACGTCAAAGGGCGTCTGCTGCCAGATCCGTTGCAGGACCTGGTCGAGCTGTGCCGGGGGCAGCCAGGCCAGCAGGACCTTCCCGGAGGCGCCCCGGTGGAGGGGCAGCCGCTCCCCCAGGTTCGCCACACGGCGGACCACCTGACGGCCCTCGGCCTTCTGCACCCGGACCCGCTCGATGCCGTCCCGGACGTACAGGCTGACGGTCTCGTCGACCTCATCCCGGAGCCGGACCATCTCCGGGTAGGCCACCGCGCCCAGGTCGTCCTGGGCGAGGTACGCGCCCGCCAGTTCCAGGGCCTTCAGCCCGAGCTGGTACCGGCCGGTCACCGGATCCTGTCGGACAAACCCCCGGCTCTCCAGGGTGGCGAGGATCCGGTGGACCGTGGACTTGGCCAGGCCCAACCGCTCGGCGATCTGGGTGACCCCGAATCCGGGGAGTTCCTCCCCGCCGCCCGGGGGCCGCTCGGCAAAGAGGAGCAGCACATCCAGGGCCCGTTCCACGGCCTGAATCGTCAGCTTTTCCTCGACCAGTGCGAGTTCCCCCCTGTGTCCCTGACCGGCCCTGCTCGGGCCTGGGTTACCCTCATTATAACACGACGTTCCGCTGGAGGGAACATCGTTCCATCGGTCTGCGGGGCGGTGGCCGCTCCGGTGGCTCGCCCCCTCGTCCCCGGCTGCGGCCGGCAGCGCCCCCTCACCCCCGGACGTGGCCGGCGCCCCGGATCCGGTACTTGTAGGTGGTGATCTCCCGGAGGCCCATGGGACCCCGGGCGTGAAGCTTCTGGGTGCTGATGCCGATCTCCGCCCCGAAGCCGAACTCCCCGCCGTCGGTGAACCGGGTGGAAGCGTTCCAGTAGACCGCCGCCGCGTCCACCTCCCGGAGGAACCGCTCCGCCCGCTCCGGGTCTTCGGTGACGATGGCCTCCGAGTGCCGGGTGCCGAACCGGGCGATGTGGTCGAGGGCCGCCCCCAGGCCGTCCACCACCCGGACCGCGAGGATGAGGTCCAGGTACTCCGCCGCCCAGTCCTCCTCGGTGGCCGGCGCCGCCCAGGGCAGGATCGCCCGGGTCCGGGGGCAGCCCCGGACCGCCACCCCGGCCTCCCGGAGGGCCGGCCCCAGCCGGCGGAGGAAGGGCTCGGCCACCGGGGCGTCCACCAGCAGGGTCTCCAGGGCGTTGCAGACCGCCGGGTTGGAGCACTTCGCGTTCAGGGCGATCCGCACCGCCATGTCGAGGTCCGCCGCCCGGTCCACAAAGAGGTGGCAGACCCCGGCCCCGGTCTCGATCACCGGCACCCGGGCCTGGGCCAGGACGCTCCGGATGAGGCCCGCCCCGCCCCGGGGGATGAGGCAGTCCACCAGCCCCGTCGCCTGCATGAGAGCCTGGGCCGCCTCCCGGCCCCCCTGGAGGTAGCCCACCGCCCCGGGAGGGAGCCCGGCAGCCGCAAGCCCCCGGCGGATGGCCGCCACCAGGGCGAGGTTGGTCCGCTCCGCCTCCCGGCCGCCCTTGAGGAGGACGGCGCTGCCGGCCTTCAGGCACAACACCGCCGCGTCCACCGTCACGTTGGGCCGGGACTCGTAGATGAGGCCGATCACCCCCAGGGGCACCCGCACCTTCTCGATCCGGAGGCCGTCGGGCCGCTCCCAGGCCTCCACCACCTCCCCCACCGGGTCCGGCAGGGAGGCCACCGCCAGGACCCCCCGGACCATCGCCCCGTACCGGTCCGGGGTGAGGGTGAGCCGGGCGATGAGAGGCGCCGGCAGCCCCGCGGCCCGGGCCCCGGCCAGATCCTCGGCGTTGGCCGCCAGCACCTCCGGCTCGGCGGCCTGCAGAGCCTGGGCGATGGCCCGGAGGGCCTCGTCCTTCGCCGCGCTCGAGGCCCGGGCCAGTTCCGCCGCGGCGGCCCGGGCCGCCCCGGCCAGGGCCTGCACCTCTTCCTGAGGGCTGAGGGTTTCCCGCTCCACCATCTCACACCGTCCTCCCCTTGCCACCGGAGTCATGCTGCCCGCCAGCGCTCCTACCGGGCCGGCACCGCCCGGGGCCGGGGCAGGAACAGGGTCCCCGGCACCTCCCCCCGGCCGATGGCCGCCAGCACCCCGGGCCGGTGGCCCGAGGCCAGCACCATCGGGATCCCCGCGGCCATGCAGATCGCCGCGGCCTGGAGCTTGGTCCGCATCCCGCCGGTGCCCACGGGGGTGCCGGCCCCGCCGGCCCCCTGCCAGAGGTCCGGCCCCAGTTCCGTCACCACCGGCACCGGCTCCTGCCCGGGGCAGGTCCGGGGATCCCGGGGGTAGAGGCCGTCGACGTCGCTGAGGATCACCAGGAGGTCCGCCCCCACCAGGACCGCCACCCGGGCGGAGAGGGTGTCGTTGTCCCCCACCCGGATCTCCTCCGCGGTGACGGTGTCATTCTCGTTGACGATGGGCACCGTCCGCCACCCCAGGAGCACCGCCAGGGTCTCCCGGGCGCTCTCCCGGCGCCGGGGGTCCTCCAGGTCCTCCCGGGTGAGGAGCACCTGGGCCACCACCAATCCATACTCGGCGAAGAGCTTCTCGTAGTGCTGCATCAGGAGCCCCTGGCCCACCGCGGCCAGGGCCTGCTTTTCCACCAGGGCCCGGGGCCGGGTGCTGAGCCCCATCCGGCCCATGCCGGCCCCCACCGCCCCGGAGGTGACCAGGATCACCTCCCGGCCCTCGCCGTGCAGGTCGGCCAGCTGCCGGACCAGGGCCTCCATCCGGCCGAAGTGCAGCTGGCCGCTGGGGTGGGTGAGGATCGAGGTACCCACCTTCACCACCACCCGCCGGAGCCGCCCCGGATCCAGGCGCCCCCCGGCGGTCCACGCCTCCGTCATCGCTGCTCCCTCCTTCGCCGCTCCCTCCGGGCAAGGGCCGAGGGGGCAAGGGCCGAGGACCCTTTCTCCTTTCCCACCCCGGTGGCCGCCGCCGGCCGGGGACCCGCAGCACCCCACCTAAAACCCACAGCCCCCCGCCCGTGAAGGGCGGGGGGCTCCCGCGGTACCACCTTCATTGCCCCGGAGGGGCCACTCTGCCGCACACCGGCCCGAAGCCGGGATGCGTCCCCCGGGATAACGGGCGGGGGGAAGGCCCGGGGCGGCTTCCCCGGGGTCCGGGTCGCCGCCGGCCGGCCCCGGCGGCACGCCGGGACCCGGGGGTGGGTTCAGCACGGCGCTGGGACCGGCCTTCCAGCCAAGGGCCGGCTCTCTGGACCCGCGGCCCGTGCCTACTGGTCCCCCTTCAGCCTTTGCCCGATCTGTCCGGAGATGTCGTCCGGCGTTGCCCGCCGCCTCCGCCCCTCGGGGGGAGCGGGGGCAACTGCATCCTCTGCCCGACGGTTAGCGATAGTCTATCAGGTGCGCCGGCGGGGTGTCAATCCCCGGGGGCCTCACCCGGTGCCCTGGATCAGCGCGTCCAGTTCCCGGCCGGACAGGGTCTCCCGCTCCAGGAGGGCCCGGGCGACCCGCTCCAGGGCGTCCCGGTGCCGGGTGAGGAGGTGCACCGCCCGCTGGTAGCAGTGGCTCACCAGCCGCCGGACCGCGGCGTCGACGGCCACCGCGGTGCGCTCGGAGATGCCCCGGTCCACCGCCAGGCCGGGCGGGCCCAGGTCTCCCCGCTCCTCCACCCGGACCGGCCCCAGTTCCGGGTCCATCCCCCACTCGGTGACCATCCGCCGGGCGAGTTCCGTCGCCTGCTCCAGGTCGCCTGCCGCTCCGGTGGAGACCTCCCCCAGGGCCACCTCCTCCGCGGCCCGGCCGGCGAGGAGCCCGGTGATCCGGTCCAGCATCTCCTCCCGGGAGTGGACCAGCCGGTCCAGTTCCGGCCGGAAGAGGACGTACCCGCCTGCCCGGCCCCGGGGGATGATGGTGACCTTCTGGACCGGCTCCGCCCCGGGGAGTTTCCGGGAGACCACCGCGTGGCCGGCCTCGTGGAAGGCCACCCGCTCCCGTTCCCGGTGGCTGAGCCGGCGCCGGCGCTCGGGGCCGCCGGCGAGAGTCCGCTCCAGGGCCTCCTCCATCTCCGCCATGCCGATGGCCGGCCGCCGGCGCCGGGCGGCGAGAAGGGCCGCCTCGTTCAGCAGGTTAGCCAGGTCCGCGCCGGTAAAGCCCACGGTGAGCCGGGCCACCTCCCCCAGGTCCACCGACGGGTCGAGGCGCTTGTTCCGGGCGTGGACCCGGAGGATCTCCTCCCGGCCCTGGCGGTCCGGCGGATCCACCTGGATCACCCGGTCGAACCGGCCGGGGCGCAGGAGGGCCCGGTCCAAAATGTCCGCCCGGTTGGTCGCGGCCATCACCACGATGCCCTCCCGGGGGCCAAAGCCGTCCATCTCCACTAGCAGCTGGTTCAGGGTCTGCTCCCGCTCCTCGGCGCCGCCCCCCAGGCTCACCCCCCGCTGCCGGCCGACCGCGTCGATCTCGTCGATGAAGACGATGCAGGGGGCATGCTGCCGGGCCCGCTCGAAGAGGTCCCGCACCCGGGCGGCGCCGACGCCGGCGAAGAGTTCGACAAAGTCCGAACCCGAGACGAAGAAGAAGGGCACCCCGGCCTCCCCGGCCACCGCCCGGGCCAGGAGGGTCTTGCCGGTGCCCGGGGGACCGGCCAGGAGAATCCCCCGGGGGATCCGGGCCCCCAGGGCCAGGTAACGGTCCGGGTGCCGGAGGAAGTCCACGACCTCCCAGAGTTCCTCCTTCACCTCCGCCAGCCCCGCCACGTCCTTCATGGTCACCCGATGGTCGTCCTGGCTGTAGAGCTGGGCCCGGCTGCGGGTGAAGGTGAGGATGGGGCCGTGGCTGCCGCCCTGCCGGCTGAACATCCAGAGGAGGGCCAGGAGCAGCGCCCCGGGCAGGAGGGCCGAGAGGAGGCTGCCCCAGACCGACCGGCCCCGGACCGGCAGGTACTCGTGGCGCACCCCGTGCCGGAGCAGTTCCGTCCCCAGGTGGTGCTGGCTCGGCGCCACCACCACGACCCGGCGGCCATCCTGGTAGTAGGCCTCCGCCGCCGCGCCGGCCACCCGGGCGTAGGTCACCTGCCCGGCCCGCAGGTCGGCCAGGAACTGGCTGTAGGGGACGGAAGGGTCCTGCGGGGGCTGCACCAGGATCGGCAGGAGAAAGACAAAGAGCAAGAGCCCCAGAAAGAGCGCCATCGCCAGGCTGCGCTGCGGCGGCATCGGCCCACCCCCCTCCTGCGTACCGAAATTTATCACTTCCATGGCGGGTCTTGCAAATCCTGCGCGGGGGCGTACCCCATCGCGGAGGGCTCCCGGTCCGGAGGGCGCCCCATTGCGCCGGGTGCCCCAGCGCGACCGCCGCCCCCCGGCCCGGACGGCCGGGGGGCGGGGTGCAGGGCGATGGGACCTACCGCTGGTCGATAGGCACGTACTCCCGCTTCTCGGGGCCGACGTACTCGGCGATGGGCCGGATGATCCGGTTGTTCTCCAGCTGCTCCAGGATGTGGGCGGTCCAGCCGGCCACCCGGCTGACCGCGAAGATGGGGGTGAAGAGGTCCGTCGGGATCCCCATCGCGGTGTAGATGCAGCCGGAGTAGAGGTCGACGTTGTTACAACTCGGAGCCGGCGGACGAATAGGAGAGTGAAGATTAGGGGAGTCGCGGGTGAGCCAAAAAAAAAA
>QGUP01000421.1 GCA_003242505.1 Bacillota bacterium | reverse complement strand
GCCTTCTGGTGCCCCCCGCGGCCCCGGTGATGGCGGAGGCGATGGTCCGGCTGCTCACGGACCCGGCCCGGCGCCAGGGGATGGCGGCCGCGGCCCGGGCCAAGGCCGCTGCCTACTCCGCCGGCGCGATGGCCGGCCGGCTGGCCGCGGCCTACCGCCGGCTGCTCCCCGCGGAGCCGGCCTCCCACCTGCAGGTGGGTTAGCAAAGGAGGATACGGTCTTGACGGTTTACCGACTGCTGGCGCTGGATCTCGACGGCACCCTCCTCGATGCCCAGGGGAGGGTGCCGCCGGCTCACCGAGACGCGGTGCGCCAGGCCATGGCCCGGGGGCTGGAGGTGGTGATCGCCACCGGCCGCAGCTGGCACGAGATGGTGGACATCTACCAGGACCTCGGGCTCACCACCCCGGCCATCACCCTGACCGGCTGCCAGGTGGTGGACGCCCGGGGGCGGGTGCTCTGGGAGCAGCGGATGGACCCGGCCGCGGCGGAGCGGCTGGCGGCCTGGGCCGAGGCCGGCGGCTACTCCCTGGTCGCGGTCCTGGACTCCGGCGACGTGGTGGCCACCTGCCAGGCGCCGGACTTTGGCCCCTGGGAGCACTGGAATCCCTTCACCCGGGTGGTGGGCACCCTGGGGCCGCTCCTCCGGCGGCGGCCGCCGCTTCTGATGGCGGTCTACGGCCGGTCCGCCTGCGCCGCGGCAGCGCCCCTGGCCCGGGACCTGCCCCACACCCAGGCGGCCCTCTGGGCCCCCTCGGCCGCGGAGCACGTGCTCTGCCTGTGGCACCGGGAGGCGGACAAGGGGCGGGCCCTGGCGGCCTTCTGCCAGAGCCGGGGTTATCGCCCCGAAGAGGTGATCGCCATGGGGGACTCGGTAATCGACATCCCGATGCTCACCTGGGCCGGGGTCGGTGTGGCGATGCCCGGCGCGGAGCCCGAGGTCCGGGCGGCGGCAACCCTGCGCCTGGAGGGGCCGGACCCCTGGCCGGTCCGGACCGCGCTCCGGCGGCTGGGGGTGTTGCCCGCAGCAGCGGACGGCGAGGTCGGGGGCCCGGCGGGTGTGGGATCCTGATGCCGCGTTCCATCCTACGGTTGCGATGATCCTGAGTCCAGGAGGAGGCTTTCGGATGTCCCACCTGCCCGATGAGGTCCAGCGCCAGGTCCGGGAGCGCTGGGACCCGGAGTTCACCTGGGTGGAGAACCAGTTCATTCCCTGGGCCCATCTGCAGAAACCTGTCGCCCAGTGCCGGCTGGTGCTGATCACCACCGGGGGGCTCTACCTCGCCAACCAGTTCCAGGAGCCTTTCTCCGACCATCCCCACGGGGACCCTTCCTTCCGGGAGTTCCCGGCGGCGGTGCAACTGGAGGACCTGCGCATCGCCCATCCGGGCTACGACACGGCCCCTGCCGAGGCCGACCGGAACGTGGTCTTTCCCCTGGACCGGCTGCGGGAACTGGAGCGGTCCGGGGTGATCGGCTGGCTGGCGCCCTTCCATTACAGCTTCATGGGCCACCTCACCCGGCCCCTCTCGCTCCTCGCGGACTCCCTGCCCAACCTGGTGGAGCGGGTGCGCCGGGCGGAGGCGGACGTGGCCCTCATCGGGGCCGTCTCGCCCCTCTGCCACCAGACCGCCGGCCTCATCAGCCGGGCCCTGGAGGCTGCGGGCATCCCCACCCTGGTGGTGGGGGTGGAGCCCTCCCTCTGGGAGCGGGTCCGGCCGCCCCGGGCGGTCTGGAGCCGGCATCCCTTCGGCGCCCCCTTCGGCCAGCCGGGGAACCGGGGCAAACAGACGGAACTCCTCCGGATGGCCCTGGAGGCCCTGGAGACGATGCAGACCCGGGGATCGGTCTGGGAACTGCCCCTGGCCTGGCGGGACTGAGGGGCACAGGCCGCCGGCGGCCGTAGCCAGGGGCGGTCCGACTGCGGGGCGGCCGGGGCATCGCCTGCCCGGTCCGCCCCTTCGCCCTTCTCTTTATCGGATTAACATGGCAGGGAAGGAAAGGTTGAACAAGCGATTGAATCCGTCGCAGAGGTTTGTGAAAGGCGAAAGGGATCGACCAGGGCCCCGTAGAAACTAACTGCCCATAAGCTCTGCCTATGCGTCTCCCCTGCTGCCCGGCTGGCGGCAGGAAGCGTGGGAAGGAAGACGGGGGAGGTCTCCATCGATGAGTTATCTCCGGAAGGTGGTGTAGGCGCTCCTCGCCCTGGCCGCCGTGGCGGTCACGGGCTGTGGGGCTCAGCGGTCGGAGAATCCCCTGAGCCAGGCCTGCCAGGAGGCGGCCCGGGGCGGGACCGGTGCAAGCGACAGCGCTCCGCTGCCGGACATCACCCTGCCGGAGCGGATCCGGCAGGCTGGCAAGATCGTGATCGGCATGGACACCACCTACCCGCCCATGGAGTTCGTCTGCGACGACGGGCGGACCTACGTCGGCTTTGACGTGGACCTGGCCCGGGCCCTGGCGGCGAAGATGGGCGTCGACGTGGAGTTCGTCTCCGTCAACTGGGACGGCATCAGCCCGGGCCTGCTCTCCGGGCGGTACGACGCGATCATCTCCTCGATGACCATCACCGAGGAGCGGCTCAAGGAGATCGACTTTGTCGAGTACGCCCAGATGGCCCAGGTCTTCGTCACCCGAAAGGACCGGCCGCCGATCCGGACGGAGAAGGACCTGGCCGGCCGGATCATCGCGGTGCAGGCGGAGACCACCTCCCAGTACTGGGTGGAGAAGCTGCCGCCGGAGTATCAGCCCAAGGAACTGCGGAAGTT
>QGUP01000420.1 GCA_003242505.1 Bacillota bacterium | reverse complement strand
CCCGCACCCGGTCCGTGCTCCCCCCCCGCCGGACCCACCGCCGGCTACCCCACCGCCTGCCGCCCCGCTGCCGGGCCAGCCGCCATCCGCCGCCCCAGCGCCCGGGGGCCCACTCCGTGCCGCCCGGAAGTGGTCCGCCGATCGCCATTCCGATCCCTCCCTCCGGCCTCCGGCATGCCCGCGCAGGAATCTGCCCCGGTCATACCGAATCGATTCTCTGGATCAAAAATCTGGCTTGCGCAGCCATCGCGACAACCTGCGGCCGCGGCTTTCCAGGCCGACTTTCCCGTCCACAGGACAGAGGAACGGGCGCCAACCGGCGCCCGCTGCCGTCTGAACCCAAATGTAACCGAAGTCCGTCTTCTTCGCAAGGGAGGGGTCGGGCAGCGCGCCGCGCCGGGTGAGGCTGCCAATTGGGTACACTTTTTGGCAGGAGAAGACGTCACAATCGGCGCAGACTTCAGCCAGGCGAATCGGGCCGTGCGGCGCTCCCGGAAAACCAATTCGGCACGCCGGTCAGGGAGGTATGGGCTTGACGCAACTGGGCACCGAACTGCGGCCGGTCTTTCGCCAGGTGGTGGCGAACATCGACCGGGTCCTCATCGGCAAGCAGCGGGAGGTGCAGATGGTCCTGGTCGCGGTCCTGTGCCAGGGCCACATTCTGATTGAGGATGTGCCGGGGGTGGGGAAGACCACCCTGGTCCGGGCCCTGGCCCGGAGCCTGGGGTGCCAGTTCCGGCGGATCCAGTTCACGCCGGACCTCCTGCCCTCAGACATCACCGGGGTGAGCATCTGGAACCCGGCCACCGGGCAGTTCGAGTTCCGGCCGGGGCCGATCATGAGCCAAATCGTCCTGGCGGACGAGATCAACCGGACCTCGCCCAAGACCCAGGCCGCCCTCCTGGAGGCGATGGAGGAGCGGCAGATGACGGTGGACGGGGTCACCTACCCCCTGCCCCGGCCCTTTCTGGTGATGGCCACCCAGAACCCCATCGAATACGAGGGCACCTTCCCCCTGCCCGAGGCCCAGCTGGACCGGTTCCTCCTGCGCCTCCGGCTCGGCTACCCGAGCCGGGAGGAGGAGCGGCGGATCCTGCGCCAGGCCGGGGAGAACCTCCTCCTGGACCTGGAGCCGGTGATGACCCCCGAGGAACTGGTGGCGGCTCAGGGGGAGGTGACCCAGGTCCAGGTGGAGGCCTCGGTGGAGGACTACCTCCTTCATCTCATCAGCCGGACCCGGGAACACCGGGATGTCTACCTGGGCGCCAGCCCCCGGGCGGCCATCGCCCTCTATCGGGCGGCCCAGGCCCTGGCCTACCTCCGGGGGCGAGACTACGTCCTCCCCGACGACGTCAAGGAGATGGCTCCCCTGGTCCTGGGCCACCGGATCCTCCTCCGGCCGGAGGCCCGGCTCCGGGGGCTGACGCCGGCGGACCTCCTGGCCCGCATCCTCCAGGAGGTACCGGTGCCGACGGGGGTGAGGAGCCATTCCCGCTCTTCGTGACGGACGGCTCCTGGTCCTGGCAGGCCTTGCCTTCGGCTTCGCCCGGATCGCCGGGGGCGCCCTGCCCTGGTACCTCTTCTACGCCTCCCTGGGGCTGGTGCTGGCCGCGGCCCTCTGGGCCTGGGGGATCCAGCGGACCCTCCAGTGCACCCTCGCGGTCGACCGGTACCAGTTCCAGGTGGGGGAGACGATCCCGGTCCGGCTGCGGGTGGAGTCCGATGGGTTCCTCCCCCTGCCCTGGGTCGAGGTGACCGACGGCACGCCGGCCCACCTGGTGACCTGCGACGCCCCCCGGCAGGCGACGGCCGCCGGCCCCCTGGGTAGCCGGATCGTCACCTTCCACCTCCGGGCCCGGCGCCGGGGGCACTTCCGGATCGGCCCCATCACCGCAGTCACCGGGGACGGCTTCGGGCTCTTCACCGTCACCCGGACGGTGGAAAGCCACCGGCCGGTGACCGTCTACCCCCGGGTGATCCCCCTCCGGGAGGCCCCGGTGCCCCTGGGGCAGCCCTTTGGCCACCTCCGGACCCGGCAGCGGGCCTTCGTGGACCCGTACAGCCTCGCGGGGATCCGGCCCTACCAGCCCGGGGACAACCCCCGGCACATCCACTGGCGGGTCTCCGCCCGGCGGGGCGAACTGCACCTGAAAGAGTTCGAATTGACCGCCACCACCGAACTGGTGATCCTCCTCGACCTCTGCGCCGCGGCCCACGTCCAGGGCTCCCGGGGGGAGACCGGGGAGACCGCGGTGGAACTGGCCGCGAGCCTTGCGGACCTGGCGGCCCGGCGCCACTTCCCCCTCAGCCTCCTCGCGGTGGGCGAGCAGCGGTACCACGTGCCCCTCACCCGGGGGCTCCGGGCCCTGGACCAGGTGCTGGAGGTCCTGGCCCGGGTGGAGGTCAACGGCGCCGCCCCCCTGGCCCAGGTCCTCCAGTTCGAGGCCCCGGCCCTGCCGCCCCGGGCCACGGTGGCCCTCATCACCCCCCGGCTGGACATGGCCCTGGCCCAGGAGGTGCTCCGGCTCCGGGAGAGCCGTCCGGTCATGCTCATCGCCCTCCAGGCCGAGACCTTCGCCCCGGAGAACCCTGCCCTCCAGGCGGAAGCGGCCGCCCAGGCCCAGCTCCGGCTGCGCCTCGCCGGGGCCCGGGTGCCGGTCTACGCCGTCGCCGCGGGGAGCGATATCGGCGACCTCGCCGCCATGCAGGTGCTGGCGGCGCCGGAGGCGGCCGGGGCCGGGGCAGGCGCCAGCGCGGCGGCAGGGGGTGAGGAG
>QGUP01000419.1 GCA_003242505.1 Bacillota bacterium | reverse complement strand
GCCTACCCGGGTCAGGACCTGCGGATCCCGATGCTCCCGGGCCGGCGGTCCCTCAACCTCAGCAGCGCGGTGGCGGTGGTGGTCTACGAGGCGCTGCGGCAGATCCGGCCGGTGTGGTTCTGAGCGAGGAGGCGGCCCCTGGGCGGGAGAGGGTCCAGGGCGGGAGAGGGCCCAGGGCTGGCGAGGGCCCAGGGCGGGAGAGGGCCCAGGGCGCAGGGTTCTCCGACGAGCGAAAAGGGCCCCGGGACCGATGGGTCCCGGGGCCCGGCGCGCGTCCGCCTCACCCCTGCCACTTCCGGGCCCGCTCCTGGTCCACCGCGGCCACCCAGGCGAGGACCTCCGCCACCGCGGCGTAGAGGGAGGGCGGGATCTGCACCCCCACCCCGAGGGCCACCAGCGCGGCGGCCAGGTCCGGCTGCTCCCGGACGGGCACCCCGTGCTGCCGGGCGACGGCGACGATCCGCTCCGCGACCTCCCCGGAGCCCGCGGCGACGACCTCCGGCGCCCCCTGGCCCGGGTCGTACCGGAGGGCAGCGGCCTTCGGGATCTTCCGTTCCTGAGCGGAGCGGGGTTCCAGTTCCGATGGATGGGCCGGGGGTCGGCCCCCCTCTTGGCTCGCCACGGTTCCGCCCCCCTTACGCCCGGCGGTCCAGCCCCGCCGGCCGCCCCGGCTCCGGGGGCCGGAGGAGGGCCGGTGGGGCGACGGGGCCGGGCCGGGCCACCAGTTCTCCCACCCGCAGCCGCCGGCCCTCCAGGGCGGCCCGCAGGTCGGGGAGGGCGGCGGCGAGGGCGGCGGCAGCCGCCGGCTCCCCGGCGATGACGGTCACCGCCACCGCGCCGCCCGTCCAGCGCAGGCGGATCGCCAGGGGGCCGAGGTGGGGCGGGGAGAGGTGGAGTTCCACCTCATCGCCGTCCTCTGCCGGCGACGGCCGGGGAGCCCGCCGGTACCGGAGGAGGACCTCCCGGGGTTCCGGCTCCCCCGGCCAGGGCAGGGGCAGGGGCCAGACCAGCCAGCCTTCGGGGTCCGCCGGCCCCTGGGAGCCGCCCTGGCTCCGGAGCACCTCGAGGAATCCGGCGACCTCCTCCAGGGCCTCCGCCACCCCGCCAGGGCTGGGGCCCTGGCCGGGGCCGGGAGCCGCGGGGCGGGATGGGGCCGAGCCCGGCGCGGCCCCCGGCTCCCCGGTGGCGACCCCCCGGGGCGGGCCGGCGGCCAGCCCGGTGCCCGGCCCGGTTCCGGGTCCCTGGGCAACTGCCGGGCGGGCGGAATCCGAGCCCGGCGGGCTCCCCGCGCTCCCGGTGGTCTCTTGTCGGGACGGCCCCGGCCGGGCGGCCAGCTGCCGGCGCACCGCGTCCAGGAGGGCCGGGAGGGGAACGGCCGGGCCGTACTCCGGCGCGGCGGTCCAGGCCCGGAGGGCCCGAGCGAGGTGCAGGAGCGCCTCAGCTCGCGGGATGTCGCCGCCGGGGGCGGCGGCGGCCGCCGCCTCCAGGGCCTGGGCGAGGTGGACCAGCCGGGCCCGGAGGGACCAGGCCTCCGGCGATCGGGCCAGGGCCAGCAGCCGGGCCACCCCGGGTCGGGTGAGGGGCTGGCCGGCCCGGAGGAGCCAGGCGGCGGCCGAGGCGACCCTTTCGGGGGGTTCGGCGCCCTGCCAGGTCCGGACCAGCCGGGCCACCCGTTCCGCCAGTTCCGGGGCCACGGGCAGGCGGTAGGCCATCAGGGCCCGGCTCGCCAGGTCCAGCACCGGGTCGGCTCCGCCGGCGGCGACCGTTCCTGGAGAGGGCCCGGGGGCCGCGCTTCCCGACGGCGGTCCGGCGGCCGCGCTTCCCGACGGCGGTCCGGCCGCCGCCATCGACCCAGGCAGCCCGGGGGCCAAGGCCTCTCCGGCCCCTGACGCCCCAGGTGCCGCCGTTCCCGGCGGCAGCCCCGGGGCGCCGGCCTCTCCGGCTACCGGCAGCCCGGGGGCCACCGTCCCGCCGGCTCCAGGCGCTCCGGGGCCGGCGGGGGCTGTTCCCGCGGTGGGAGGCTGTGGCCCGGGCTGGGGGCGGAGCCCGGGTACGGCGCCTTCCGGCCAGAGGTTGCCGCCGGTGCCGCTGCTGATCCGCATCCCGCTGCCCTCCTGCCTGTCCGCCGGGATCCATCCTGCCGGGATCCACCCTTCGGAGGGGACGCACGGCGGTTCTCCGTTTCCATCATTCGCCATGGCAGGCCCTGATTCCCTCCGGGCAAACCGGGAGCGGAGGGAGGGATCCGCCCGGGGTTCGGCGGGCAGACTGTACGGGGCAGACTGTATGGGGCGGAGACGGAGCCGCAGGGGGGGGATCGCCCTGGCACCGCAGGAGGGGCCTGGGGGGCGGTGGGAGGCCCTGGGCATCGGGGCGGCCTACGTGGGCACGGTGGTCGGGGCGGGGTTTGCCTCCGGCCAGGAGGTGGCCCGGTTCTTCACCCACTTTGGCCGCTGGGGGCTGGCGGGGCTTGGGGTGGCCACGGCCCTGTTCGTCCTCTTCGGCATCCAGATCCTGGGGATCGCCAGCCGGGAGCGGGCCCGGTCCCACCTGCAGGTGGTCTGGGCGGCGGCCGGGCCGTGGCTCGGCGGCGGGGTCGACGCGGTCATCACCTTCTTCTTCTTTGCCGCCACCGCGGTGATGTTCGCGGGCGCGGGGGCCGTCTTTGCCGAGCAGTTGCAACTGCCCCGTCTGCTCGGCTCGCTGCTCATGGCGGTGCTGGCCGCCGCGACGGTGCTGTCGGGGCTGCGGGGGGTGGTGCGGTCCATCGCCTTCG
>QGUP01000418.1 GCA_003242505.1 Bacillota bacterium | reverse complement strand
CTGCTCCGCCGCCCGGGTCGCCTGGCTGACCCCCGCAGCCATCTCCTCCGTCGCCGCGGTGTTCTCCTCCGTCACCGCCCCGACGGAGTCGAAGGCCCTGACCACCCGCTGGGCCCCGGCCCGCACCTCGCCGCTCTTCCGGGCGATGCCCTGGATGTCCTGGGTCACCTGCTCCACGATCTCCACCAGGGTCTCCAGGGCCTGGCCCGTCTCCGCTGCCCGGCGGCTGCCGGTCTCCGCCTCTGCGGTCACCGTCTCCATCGCCTGGACCGCCTCGCCGGTCCGGGTCTGGATGTTCTGGATCAGGTCGGCGATCTCCCGGGCCGAGTTGGCCGAACGCTCGGCCAGCCGCCGCACCTCGTCGGCCACCACCGCGAAGCCCCGGCCGTGCTCCCCGGCCCGGGCCGCCTCGATGGCCGCGTTCAGCGCCAGGAGGTTGGTCTGCTCCGCGATGCCCGAGATCACCTGAGTGATCTCGCCGATCTGCCCTAACAGTTCCTCCAGGTTCCGCATCCGGGCCGCGGACTCGTTGACCGCTGCCTGGATCCGCCCCATGCCCACCACCGTCTCCCGGACCACCTGGGCGCTGCCCCGGACCACTTCCGCCGCCCGGGCCGCGCCCTCGGCCAGGCCGGCGGCCTCGTTGGCCATGGACTCGAGCTCCACGATGGCCTCGGCCAGCACGTGGGCGGCGTTCTGGACCTCCGTCGCGGTCTGCTGGGCGCCGGCAGCCAGCTGCTGGATGGTCTCCCGGAGCTGCTCCATGGTCTGCCGGACCTCTTCGGCGGCCCGGGCCTGCTCCGAGGCCCCGGTCGCCACCTGGCCCACGGCCTGGGCTGTGCTCTGGCTGGACTGGGCCGACTGCTCCGCCGCCGCGGACAGTTCCTCGGAGGCGGCCCGGAGGGTCTGGGCCGACTCGGTGATGTCCCGCACCAGCTGACGCAGGCCCTGAACCATGGCGTTAAAGGCCTGGGCCATCTGGCCGATCTCGTCCCGGGAGCGGACCCGCAGCTCTTCGACGGTCAGGTCCCCGTCCGCCATCCGCTGGGCCGCAGCGGCCAGGGCTCTCACGGGCTGGGAGATGGCCCCGGAGAAGAGGGTGGCCCAGAGGACGATTGCCACCACTCCCACCGCTTCCAGCACGAGGACGGTCCGAATGAGACGGTTGACCATGTCCTCGGTCCCCTTGCGCATCTCCGCGACCCGGCTCTGCTGGTACTTGATCAGCTCGTCGATCGCCTCGGCGAGCCGCTGCCGGGGGCCCCGCAGGGTTTCCGTGACGAGCCGGTGCTTGTCGGTCTCCGAGTAGTTCGTACGGGAGAAGATCGTGGACGTGATGGTCTCGAACTGCAGGGCAGCCGAGTCGATCTCCGCCAGGATCTCCTTCACGGTGTCGGACCGGGTGAGTTCCTGGAGGCGGGCCAGGGCTTCCTTCGCTTCCTGGCTGGCCGTCTCGAACTCGGTCCGGTACCGGTCCTCGTACGTAATCAGGAAGGCGGCGGCCACCCGGCTCTGTTCCAGGGTGGCGGCGTCCAGCCGCTGAGCCTGGTGCATGGCCTCCTCGATGCGGCTGGTGTCGGCATACTGGGCCATCACACCCCGGAGGCCGCTGATGCCGACCCAGGTGAGCGCCACGATCAGGGCGATGATGACGAGAAATGCGCTCAGGATCTTGGTCCGAATCCTCATCTTCCAGCTCCCTTTCCGTGTCCCGCAATCGCCGGCGTGGCTGGTTGGGCAGCCCGGCCTGTCCGCCTGGTTGCTCTGCGGCCCCTGTGCCGCGGAGTTGCTCTCCCTCCCCCCACGGCGCCATCCCGAACTCGCCGCCGGCGCGGCGAGCCGCGGCCCTTGCATCCCGAACCGGCACCCCGGGGACGGGCTCCCGGGAGTGGTTTGAACGGTGTTTTAACGGTTAACCATCTCAATGGTAAGCGAAACCCTTCCAAATTGCCACAGGTTGGTGAACGGATCGGCAGGGTGAGGGTATCTTATTTTTGTAAGGTGAACGGAGGGAAGGCCGGACAGGGGCCGGCGCCGGTGGGTCGGGCCCCCGGCGGCCGGCGGAGGGGCCGTCGGCGGGCCGGAGCGGTGGCAGCCGCACCGAAAGGGGAAGGGGATCCGGCAGGAAAGGGGGAAAGAAATGGATCTGCGGATCCTGCGTACCTTTATCGTGGCGGCCCGGCTGCAGAACTTCCGCCGGGCGGCGGAGCGGCTCTACCTGGCCCAACCGACGGTGACCGCCCACATTCGCCAACTGGAGGCCGAACTCGGCTATCCCCTGTTTGAACGGGCCGGCCGCCGGGTCCGGCTCACCGCCGCGGGGGAGCGGTTCCTTCCCCACGCGGAGCGGGTCCTCCGGGAGTACGAGGCCGGGCTCCAGGACCTGGTCAGCTGGGGACAGGGGTACCGAAGCCGGCTGGCGGTCGCCGCCTCGCCCCTGGTCGCCCGGTCAGTCCTCCCCCGGGTGGTGAAGCGGTTCATGGAGCGCCACCCGGACGTGGAGGTCTCCGTGGTGGTGCTGAGCTCGGAGGAGGTGGGGCCCGCGGTGGCCCAGGGGCGGGTGGACGTCGGCTTTTCCCGCCAGCCGCCGGGGGAGCGGGACCTGACGGCGGCTCCTCTCTACGAAGATCCGGTGATCCTGGTCGCTCCGGCGGGCGCCCGCGCCCTGGACAGCCCGCCCCCGGACTGGCGGGGACTTGTGGAAGGGCACCGGCGCCTCACCCCCAACCCCCCGCCCCATCTCGGTGACCTCCACCCTCGGGTCCGGGGCGCGGGG
>QGUP01000417.1 GCA_003242505.1 Bacillota bacterium | reverse complement strand
CAAGTTTGTAAAAAGGGCAGGGGGGGCGCCCCCCCGGCCGGCCCGCCGCCCGCCGGTACGTCAGGTCCGGCCGGCGGGCGCCACCCGCGCTTCTGCCCCTTCACGGCGCCCGGTCGATCCGGGCCACCGCCTCCACGTGGTGGGTGTGGGGGAACATGTCCACCGGCTGGACCTCCACCGCCCGGTAGCCGTGCCGGGACAGGATCCCCAGGTCCCGGGCGAGGGTGGCGGGGTTGCAGGAGACGTAGACCATCCGCCGGGGGGCCATGGCGGCCGCCGCCTCCAGCACCTCCGGCTCGCAGCCCTTCCGGGGCGGGTCGAAGACGATCACCTCCGGCCGCAGCCCCTCGGCCTGGAGCCGGGGCAGCCACTCCTCCACCCGTCCCTCGAGGAAGGTGGCGTTGCCGATGCCGTTCCGGGCGGCGTTGGCCCTGGCGTCGGCCACCGCTTCGGGGACCTCCTCGATGCCGAAGACGTGCCGGGCCCGCCGGGCCAGGAACAGGCTGATGGTGCCGATGCCGGCGTAGGCGTCCACCACCACCTCGTCCCCCCGGAGGTCCGCGTACTCCAGGGCCTTCCGGTAGAGGACCTCGGTCTGGGCAGGGTTGACCTGGTAGAAGGACCGGGGGGAGATGAGGAACTCCAGGTCGCCGATCCGGTCCACCAGCCCCTCCTGGCCGGCCAGGTGGACGCTCTCCTCCCCCAGGACCACGTTGGTCCGCTCCGGGTTGATGTTCTGCCAGAGGCTGACCAGTTCGGGGATGGCGGCCATCAGCTCCCCGGCGATCTCGTGGTCATAGGGGAGGTCCGGGGTCGCGGTGACCAGGACCGCCATCGCGTCCCGGCCGCTCCGGGCCACCCGGACCAGGACGTGCCGCAGCACCCCGGTGTGGGTGGCCTCGTCGTAGACCGGCACCCCGTACTTCACCACCAGCCGTTTGACCTCCCGGAGGACCCGGTTGGCGACGGGGTGCTGGATCCAGCAGTCGTCGATGTCCACGATCCGGTGGGTGCCCGGGGCGAAGAACCCAGCCACCACCCGGCCCCCCTGGCGGCCGATGGGGAACTGAGCCTTGTTCCGGTACCGCCAGGGGTCGGCCATCCCCAGGGTGGGGTGGACCGGCACCTCCCGGAGGCCGCCGATCCGGGCCAGGGCATTCTGCACCTGCTCCCGCTTGGCCGCGAGCTGGGCGGCGTAGTCCAGGTGCTGCAGCTGGCAGCCGCCGCACTCGGCGTAGACCGGGCAGCGGGGCTGCACCCGCTGGGGGGAAGGGGTGAGGACCGCCTCCAGGGCCGCCCGGCCGAAGTTCTTCTTCACCTCCGTCACCCGGGCCCTGACCCGGTCGCCGGGCAGGGCCCAGGGGATGAAGAGGGCAAAGTTCTGGTACCGGGCCACCCCTTCGCCGGCGTGGCCCAGGCCGTAGACCTCCAGTTCCAGGGTCTCTCCCGGACGAACCGGGGGTGTGCGTTCCGCCATCTCCGGGACTCCTCCTGCGGGTGCGGCGCTCGGCGCGTACCACAAGTATAGCAAAACAAGTATAGCAGGAAGCCGGCCGGGCGTCCCGCAGGACCCGGGCCGGCCGGCAGGGTTTTGCCACTGCAAACCGAAAACGAAAGGAACGTCACCTGCAGAACCTACACCGGAAGCGGTGCGATTCAGGAGGCAGATCCGATGGACACCAAGCTGAAGGTCGCAGTGGTGGGCTACGGTAACGTGGGCCGGTACGCGGTCCAGGCGATCCGGGAGGCCCCGGACATGGAACTCGCGGGGGTGGTCCGCCGTACGGCCGGCGGGCCCCAGCCGCCGGAACTTCACGGGGTGCCGGTGGTCTCGGACATCCGGGAGCTGCCCGGGGTGCAGGGGGCGGTCCTCTGCGTCCCCACCCGGTCGGTGCCGGAGTACGCGGAAGCGATCCTCCGGCTGGGGATCCACACCGTCGACAGCTACGACATCCACGGGGAACTGGCGGACCTCCGCCGGCGCCTCGACCCGGTGGCCCGGGCCGCCGGCGCGGTGGCGGTCATCTCCGCGGGCTGGGACCCGGGCACCGACTCCATCCTCCGGGCGATGCTGGAGTTCATGGCCCCCCGGGGCATCACCTACACCAACTTCGGCCCGGGCATGTCCATGGGGCACACCGTCGCGGTCAAGGCGATCCCCGGGGTGCGAAAGGCCCTCTCGGTCACCATCCCCGCGGGGATGGGGATCCACAAGCGGGCGGTCTACGTGGAACTGGAGCCCGGGGCGGACTTCGCCGCGGTAGAGGCGGCGGTGAAGCGGGACCCCTACTTCGCCAAGGACGAGACCCGGGTGATCCAGGTGGAGGACGTGGACCGGCTGATCGACATGGGCCACGGGGTGCTCCTCGAGCGCAAGGGGGCCTCCGCCGGGGCGGAGAACCAGCAGTTCCGCTTCGACATGCGGATCAACAACCCCGCCCTCACCGCCCAGGTGATGGTGGCCGCGCTCCGGGCCGCGGCCCGGCAGCAGCCCGGCTGCTACACCCTGATCGAGATCCCCGTCGTCGACTTCCTGCCCGGCGACCGGGAGGAGTGGATCCGCCGGCTGGTCTAGCGCCGGGCCGGAGTCTGGCAGGTGTCGTACCGGGTGTGGCTGGTCTTGTGCCGCGCCGGGCAGGTCGTGGGCCGAACCGGTGGCTCTGGTGGCCGGCCGGGGCCCTTCTCGGGCCCCGGCCCTTTTCGCGCCCGGGGCCTTTCGCACCCTGGGCCCAAAGAACCGTCCCCAGCCCAGGGGCCGCCCCGGGGTCTCGGCCCGGGCCCATGACGCAACCGACA
>QGUP01000416.1 GCA_003242505.1 Bacillota bacterium | reverse complement strand
GCCTACGACTTCCCCACGGCCCGGCTGCTGGACGAGGCCGGGGTGGACATCCTGCTGGTGGGGGATTCCGTCGGCATGGCATTGCTGGGATACGACTCGACGGTCCCCGTCACCCTGGCGGACATCCTCCACCACACCCGGGCGGTGAGCCGGGGGGCCCGGCGGGCGATGGTGGTGGCGGACATGCCCTTCATGACCTACCAGGTCTCCGAGGAGGAGGCCCTCCGCAACGCCGCCCGGCTGCTCCAGGAGGGGGGCGCGCAGGCGGTGAAGCTCGAGGGGGGTGAGGCGGTGGCTCCGACGGTGCGCCGGCTGGTCCAGGCGGGCATCCCGGTGATGGGCCACGTGGGCCTTCTGCCCCAGTCGGTCCACGCCCTCGGGGGATACCGCGTTCAGGGCAAGACCGAGGCGGCGGCCCGGCAGCTCCTCCGGGACGCGGAAGCCCTGGCGGAGGCGGGGGCCTTTGCCATCGTCCTGGAGCTCATCCCCCGGGAGCTGGCCCGGCTCGTGACCGAGCGGCTGCCCATCCCCACCATCGGCATCGGCGCGGGC
Source organism: Bacillota bacterium (assembly GCA_003242505.1). GTDB lineage: Bacteria > Bacillota > Sulfobacillia > Symbiobacteriales > ZC4RG38 > ZC4RG38. The sequence continues at coordinate 2,249 of QGUP01000416.1, read as the reverse complement.
CCCGACTGCGACGGCCAGGTGCTGGTGGTCCACGACATGCTCGGCCTCTACCTCGGCAAGCCGCCCCGGTTCGTGAAGCGCTATGCCGACCTGGCCACCGCGGTCACCCGGGCGGTGAGCGAGTACGTGGCCGAGGTCCGGGAGGGCCGGTTCCCGGGACCGGAGCACAGCGTGGAGATGCCGGCCGAGGTCCTGGAGCGGCTTTACTGAGACCACCTCGGGCAGCAGGGGAGGAGAGCGATGGAGATCCTCCGGACCATCTCTGAGGTAAAAGCGGCGGTGCGGCCCCGGAAGCGGGCCGGGGCCCGGGTGGGGCTCGTCCCCACCATGGGGTACCTTCACGAGGGCCACCTGGCCCTGGTCCGCCGGGCCCGGCAGGAGACCGACCTGGTGGTGGTGAGCATCTTCGTCAACCCCCTCCAGTTCGGCCCACGGGAGGACTACGACCGCTATCCCCGGGACCTGGACCGGGATGCGGCGCTCCTCGCCCCGGAGGGGGTGGACATCGTCTTCGCCCCCTCGGTGGAGGAGATGTACCCCGAGCCCATCCGGACCTTTGTCGAGGTGACGGGGCTGACCGAGGGGCTCTGCGGCGCCAACCGCCCCGGCCACTTCCGGGGAGTGACCACGGTGGTGACCAAACTCTTCAATATTGTCGAGCCGGACGTGGCCTACTTTGGCGAGAAGGACTTCCAGCAGCTCCAGGTGGTCCGGCGGATGGTCCGGGACCTGAACATGAACGTCGAGATCGTGGGGGTGCCCACGGTCCGGGAGCCCGACGGCCTCGCCCTCTCCAGCCGGAACGTCTACCTCCGGGGGCCGGAGCGGGAGGCCGCCCGGATCCTCTACCGGGCGATTGAGCGGGCCCGGGAACAGGTGGCCCGGGGCCAGCGGGACGCCCGGGCCCTGGTGGAGGACCTGACCGCCTTCATCGCCCGGGAGCCTTTGGCCCGGGTCGACTACGTGGCGGTGGTCGACCCCGAGACCCTGGCGCCGGTGGAGCGGATCGAGGCCCGGGCCCGCCTCGCCCTGGCGGTCTACATCGGCAGCACCCGGCTGATCGACAACGCGGAACTGGCGATCGACAACCCGGAACTGGAGGGAACCGGCTAGATGCTCCGCACCTTCTTCAAGGCCAAGATCCACCGGGCCACGGTGACCGAGGCCAACCTGAACTACGAGGGCTCCTGCACCATCGACACTGACCTCCTGGCGGCCGCGGGGATCCTTCCTTACGAGTGCATCACCGTGGTCAACGTCACCACCGGGGCCCGGTTCGAGACCTACGTCATCCCCGGTCCCGCCGGCAGCGGCATCGTTTGCATGAACGGCGGCGCGGCCCGCCTCGCCCAGCCCGGAGACCTGGTCATTGTGATCACCTGGGCCCAGCTGACCCCGGAGGAGATCCCCGGCTTCCGCCCCCGGGTGGTGCGGGTGGACGGCCGGAACCGGATTCTCGACGTCCACGAGAATCCGCCTGTGGGAGACCTGGTGCCGGTCGTCTCCTGAGTCCGTCTCCTGAACTCCCAGGATCTACATCGGGCCCACTTCCCCTCCCCCTCGCCCCTGCCGGGGCATACTGCCCTTGGCAGGACGAAGGGGGAGTCTTGTTGTGGAAGGCGGCCTGGCATGCCCCGGGGCGGTGCTCCGGGCGGTGGCGGCATGACCGGAAAGGGCTGGATCCGGGGCCGGAGGGGCCGAGCGAGCCTGGTGGCCCTGACGGCGGTGGCAGGGGCCGCCCTGCTGCTCCGGTGGACCCTGGCCGCGGGGGCAGCCCCCGGGGAGGACCCCAGGGCCTTTGTGGAGCAGCATTTCCAGCAGCGGGTGGCGGCCCTGGTGAGCCTCGCGCCGGACCGGCTGCCGGCGGCGGAGATCGACACCTCCACCGCAGCGGGCCGGTGGCTTATGGAGCGGGAGCGGCAGAAGATCCTCCACCTTCGGGACTGGCTCCGGGCCCGGGGGTTTGAGCTGGTGGGCCACCGGGCGGAGGTCCGGATCCTCCGGGTCCGGGTCCAGGGCGACTCGGCCCGGGCCGCGGTGGTCCTCCGCCTGGGCCTCGGGTATCGGCAGGCCGGGGCCCCGGCCGCGCCAGTGACCTGGATGGGGGTGGGGACCAGCCACGCGGTGGAACTGGTATGGGGGGAAGGCGGCTGGCGGGTGCGGTCGGATCACGGTCTGGACCCGCTGTACGAGGACGGCCCGCCGCCGGAGGCCGGGCTCCCGCCCCTCACCCGGTCGCCGGCGGTGGC
>QGUP01000030.1 GCA_003242505.1 Bacillota bacterium | reverse complement strand
CGGCACCGAGCGCCGGTACCGGCCGAAGCGGACGATCCGGTAGAGCCACTCCAGGTTGGCCCGGATCATCCACCGGGGCGCCCGGGGGGTCCGGCCGCTCCAGGCGTCGATGGTGCCCCCCACCCCAATGCAGACCGGCACCCCCAGATCCCCCAGGTACCGGGAGAGCCACCGCTCCTGCTTCGGAAACCCGAGGCCGCAGAGGAGGATCTGGGGCTGGGCGGCCCGGACCGCCGCGACCACCTCCCGATCCGCCTTCGGCTCGAAGTGCCGCCAGTACCCGTCCCGATACCCGGCCACCACCAGGTGGGGGTACCGCTCCGCCACCCGGCGGGCCGCCGCCGCCACCGAGTCTGCCGTCGCGCCGAGGAGAAACACCCGGGTGCCGGCGGGAGCCCGGCGCAGGAGCCCCTCCGCCAGCTCCACCCCCGCCACCTTCTCCGGCACCGGGTCCCCCAGGATCCGGGAGGCCAGGACCACCCCGGCGCCGTCGGCCACCGCCAGGTCCGCCCGGTTGAGAAGCTCCCGCAGCTCGGGGTCCCGGGCGGCGGCGTACAGGAACTCGCTGTTGGGGGTGACCACGAGGTGCGGCCGGCCGGCCCGGAGGAACTCGAGGCAGCGGTCCACCGCCTGGTCCAGGGTCAGCCGGTCGATCCGCACCCCCAGGATGGAGACCACGTCGCGGCTCACGGGGACCGCCTCCGCTCCGCCAGTTCCACCGCCAGCCGGGCGTTCTCCCGGGACCGCTCCCGAAGGACGGCCAGGACCCGGGCCATCCGGGCCCGGCTCTCCTCCCGGTTCTCCCAGGCGGCCCGGGCGGCGGCCACCAGGGCGTCGGGGTCGAGGTACCGGGTGCTCCCGGCGGGGGCGGTGCCGAGCTGCCGCAGAAAGGCGTCGATCTTGGGGTCGTAGGAGAGGCCCACCAGGGGCACCCCGGCCATCGCGGCAAAGACCAGGGCGTGGTACCGCATGCCGATGAGGAGGTCGCAGGCCGCCACCGCGTCCAGGGCCTCCCGGTAAGTCCAGCCCTCGTCCCGGACCACCGTGGCCGGCGCCGTCATCTGCCGGGCCACCGCCTCCGCCGCGCCCGGGTCCGCGGTGGGCTGCATCGGCAGGAAGACCACGTGGGCGCCGAGGTCCGCCGCCAGCCGGTCCAGGGCCCGGGCGAGACCCTGCTGGGCCCTTTCCTCCCACTCCTTCCAGGGCCGGACCGACACGCCGATGAGAGGGCGGCCCGCTGGCACCCCCGCGGCGGCCAGAAGCCGCCGCCCCGCCTCCCGGTCGCCGGGGGGCAGGGCCAGGGCCGCGTCCGCGGTCACCGCGACCGGCGGCCGGGTCACCCCGAGCCGCTGGAGCAGTTCCGCCGACTCCGGGTCCCGGACGGTGATCCGGGCCACCCGGTTGGCCACCAGCCGGACCAGGAACTTACCCAGCGCCCCCCGGATCGGCCCGATGCCCTGGGCGTAGAACATCACCGGCTTGCGCCGGAGCAGGGCCATCGCCACCACCCCGAGGTAGTACGGGATGGACTTGGCGCTGGTCACATCCTGGAGGAGGCTGCCCCCGCCGGAGAGGACCAGGTCCGCCTGCCCCACCGCGGCCCAGGTGGCCCGGATCCGGTTCCGGGAGACCGCCTCCACCCCGTGGACCCGCCGGGTCTCCGCCGCCCGCCCGGAGATCACCGTGAAGACAGTCTCCGGCTTCCGTTCCCGTATGGCGTGGATCATTCCGGCGAGGATGGCCTCGTCCCCTGCGTTGCGAAAGCCGTAGTAGCCGGAGACCAGGATTCTCATGACCGGGAGGACCCCTTTCTGCCCGCTTCCGCCTCTCCCCCCGCCTCCAGCCAGCGGAGCAGCATCAGGGCCGCCCCGGCCGCCACCAGGCCGATGAGCCCGCCCAGCCAGAACCCGTGCACCGTCCGGAGCAGGCTGATGGCCCAGGGGGTGCGCAGGTGGGAGAAGGTGTTGACGATGGACGACCCCCCGGTCATGGCCGCCAGCAGCAGGGGCAGGATCCAGCCCCGGTAACCCTGGACCGCGGCGACCACCGCCAGGGCCAGGGCCGGGTAGGCCACCGCGAACTCCTTGGTCCGGGGCCGGGCGACGAGAAGCCGCTCCAGGGCCGCCCGCATCTCCAGTTCCAGGCTCGAGATCGGCACCACCGGGAAGTTCCCCGACCGCTGCACGTAGTAGAAGATCGCGACCAGGCCCAGGAAGCCGAGGATCACGTGCCGGAACCGGACCGCCTGCCCCAGGAGGTCCCAGACCTCCAGGAGCACCTGCCGGGCCACCTGGAGGGGGTGGCCGGTCCGGTCCAGGGTGAGGTAGGAGAAGGCAACGAGCCCGAGGGGCGCCACCAGGCTCAGCTTGACGCCCCGGAAGAAGTCAAACTCCAGGAGGTACCGGATATCCCCCAGCATCCCGGCCACCAGGAGCCCGCCGGTCAGGGAGATCCCCGCCAGGGTGGCGAAGGCCATCAGCCCCTCCCGCCAGAGGCTCCGCCCCGCCAGGGGGTTGGCCCCCCCGGGGCTGAGCACGTCGTACCGGGCCGAGGCCCGCCACCGGACCAGGAGCCGGGTCCCCGCCAGGGTGGGGAAGATCACCGCGGTGGCCAGGGCCAGGGCCTGGGCCCCGGTCCGGGGGGCGACGTAGACCAGGCCGAAACTCCCCAGGGCCCCCAGCAGGGCCAGGAGCAGGAGAAACCGCTGCCGGAACGGCCAGGTCATCCCGAGCCAGAGCACCCCGCCCCCCACCGGGGCGAGGCCAATCAGCCCCCGCTGCCACCAGGGGGTGTGGAAGGCGGTGAAGAGCCCCGGCTCCCCGGGGGCAAAGCCCAGGTCCCGGAGCCGCTCCACCAGGAGCCGGAGGTACTTGACGTTGGTCTCCACCACCGTCAGGCCCGGGTCCTGCCAGACCCGGAGGGGCCGGAGGTAGAGCATCCGGATGTTCCGCTCCAGCACCGCCCGGGTCATCTTCTCCACCCCGTCCTGGGGCAGGTACTTGTCAAACTCCTTCTGGGTCATGGAGTAGACCCGGGCCACCCGGTAGTCCAGGGCCGCGGCCAGCACCTCCTGCCCCGCCGCCTGGGTGAAGCCGAGCTGGCCGGGGGCTTCCACCATCCCCAGGGTATATCCCCGGCGCTCCATCTCGGCAATGGTGGCAGCAAAGACCTCCGGCCGGTCCGGCCGCCACCCCGGCAGCACCCGGGCGCCAAAGAGGATCACCCGCGCCTCCGGCGCCAGGGTCTCAATCTCCCGGAAGAGGTTCCGGACCCCCTCGTCCGTCCCTCCGGGCATCGCCCGGGGCCGGGGCACCGGGCGGAGCCCCACCCGCCGGGCCAGTTCGAAGTCCGCCGGGTCAAAGCCCGCGCCGACAATCTCCAAGAGCTCCGGGGTGACGGAAAGCTCGATCACCCCCACCCCGGGCTCCCCCGGCTCCGGCGGGAGCAGCCGGACCCGCTCCGGCCCCAGCCGGTCCAGGAGCGCCTGGTAGAGCCGGTCCCGGGCCGCCGGGGAGGTGGGCAGCAGGTACGTCGCGCCGTCGTCCAGGAGGCCGGAGGCCGCCAGCCGGCTCAGCAGCGGGTCCGGCCGCCCCGCCGCGGCCATCGCGGCCAGATCCTGCCGGAGTTCCGTCCCCCGGCGCACCGCCGCCAGGCCCTTGACCCCCAGGGCCTCCAGGTCCATCTCCGGTATCGCCAGGGAGGTGGCCCCGGCTGCCTTCAGCTCCGAAAGCAGCCGTTCGACGGGGTACCCCTCCTGCCGGGCCAGGGCCCGGTACGAGGGCAGGTCCAGTACCAGGTCCACCTGGCGGCTGGCCCCCTCCGCCTGCCACCGCTGCCCGAGCACCGGGACCGCCGCCAGGAGGCCCAGGGCGATGAGCCCCAGGGCCAGGGCATCGATCCACCGTCCCTTACCCATCTGTATCCCTCCGGAGCCGGCCGGCCAGGTATGCCGCAGCCAGGTGTACGAGGGCGAGGAGCCCGACCCCTACCAGCGCCCCCAGCCAGAGGCCGTGGGCCGTCCGCAGGAGGCTGAGGCCCGGGGGCACGTGAGCGTGGGAGAAGGTGTTGGCCACCGAGGCGGCCGCGACCGCGCCGGCCGCCATCCCGGCCAGCCCCCAGGTCCGCCGCCCCCGCCGGAGGAGGTAGGCGGCCAGGAAGAGGGCCGGATAGCCCACCATGAACTCCTTGAACCGGGGCCGGGCGTAGAGGGTCCGCTCCAGGAGCGCCCGGACCTGCAGCTCCAGGGTGCTCACCGCCTGCAGCCGCACCCCGCCCACCTCCGCGCCGGCGTACTCGCTGCGGAGGAGAAGGAGCGCCAGGGCCACGAGGCCGGCCAGGCCCAGGGCCACGGTCCGGAAGTCCAGGGTCCGGTCCAGCCACTCCCGGGTCTCCCGGAGGAGCCGCTCCCGGCGCTGCCAGGCCCAGTAGGCCAGGAAGACCGCCACCGGGGCCAACAGCTCCACCTTCACCCCCCGGAAGAGGTCGACTTCCAGCCAGAACCGCCGGTCCGCCAGTAGCCCCTGGATCAGGAGACCCGCTGCGACCCCGTAGAGCGCCACCCGCAGGCTGAACCTCAGCCCCAGGAGGGCATCGGCCCGGAGGCTCCGGTCCAGGGCCCGCTCCCCCAGTTTCCCGACCAGGGCAGCGGACCGGATCTGCTCGTCCAGCCCCCGGGAAGCGGCGGAGATCACCCCGAGGCTCGGCAGGGTGACCGCGGCCAGCAGGGCCGCGCCCTGCACCCCGGCTGGGTGGACCAGCACCAGGGCCGGGCTCCCCCGCCAGAAGGGCAGCGGCCCCCAGGGCGGCCAGGGCCATCGGCCAGGCCGGCGCGTCCGGCCCCGGCGCCCAGAGCCGGTACGCGAGGGCCGGGGCGCCGGCGGCCGCCGCCAGCCCCATGACCGCCAGCGCCCACCGGGGCGGGCGGAAGGGCGCGGCGGGAGCCGCCGGCCCGGGGGAGAAGCCGTAGGCCTGGAGGCTTTCGACAAACCGGCGGAGGGCCCCGGTCATGGTCCGGACGTCCTGCTCCCCGTCCCCGGACAGCACGAAGGCCTCGAAGACGAAGAAGCGGATGTTCCGGTCCTTCACCGCGGTCACCCAGTCCTCCACCCGGTCGGCGTAGCTCACCCCGTAGGCCTTCACCGCCCGGTTCCCGAGCCGGCTGACCAGTTCCGCCATCCCCGCGGGCAGGGCCGGCCCGATCCCGGACCGGTCCCGCCACAGGGCCAGGGTCACCCCCTGCTCCGCCAGGAGCCGGGCGGTCTCCCCAACCCGGTCCGGGTAGCCCGGGACTTCAATCCCCGCCACCCAGACCAGGCCCGGTGGGCCGGGGAGCCGCAGGAGCGCCTCCAGGTCCGCCGGCCGCCAGGGCGGCGTCCCCTCCTGCCGCCACCGCTGGCTGACCGAGTAGGCCACCCGCAGCCCGTGGCGCCGGGCCGCCTCCACGTCCGCCGGGAGGATCCCCAGGGGCATGCCCATCAGCCCCTCCCAGGGGGCCTCCCCCGGCCCGAGGTCGGCGTGGACCCCGAGGACGGTCACCTGGGCCCCGGCCCCCTCCCGGACCGGCACCCGGCGGACCCGATGGGCCCCCAGCCGGGCGGCCAGCATCCGCTCCAGCCAGTCCGCCAGGGCCGGGTTCCGGCGGACCACCACGTAGACCTCGTCCAGGGATAGCTCCTCCGGCGGCACCAGGGGCGGCCCGCCTATCGCTCCGCCGGCGGCCAGGGCCCGGCCCCGGAAGACCGCGACCTCTACCGGGAAGCTCTCCGGATACCCGGTCTGGCCCTGGGTCAGCAGGTCGCCCAGGGTCTTCTCCCGGAGCAGCAGGGTGGTCCCCCCGGCCGCCCGGAAGGCCTCCAGCAACTGGTCGTAAGGATAGCCCTGGCGCGCGGCGAACCGGCGGGCGGAGCCGTCATCCAGAGCGATCTCCACCGCCGGGCTGTTTGGAGGCCGCACCCACAGCACCCAGCCAGCCGCGGCCAGGCCTGACAGCACCAGTAGCAGCAGTAGCCGACGCACTCGCCATCTGGCCCTCCCCGGGCCATGTCCGTTCCGTCTGCCCCCCGCCGGGGCAGCCTGCCCCTGTCCCGATCGGTCACGGTACGGCGGGGAGCCCCGTTCCGCAGTCCTCCCTATTCTAGCACACCGTCGGGCCGGCCTACTGCACCACGTAGCCTCCCCGGACCAGGAGCACTGCGGCGGTCTTGGCCCGGACCCCCCGGCCGTCCGACCGGGGCACCAGCAGGAGGTGGTTCAGGGGCACCGGCGCGCCCTGGGCCAGGTCCACCCCGGCGGTCAGGTCGGAGAGGCCGCCGCCGGGCCCGGCGATGACCGTCGCCTCCCCCGCCCGGAGGATCACCTCGGTGCCTCCGTCGGCCCAGAGGGTCTGGCCCGGCTGGAGGTTGACCACCTGGTACCGGGGCGGCTCCGGCGGCCGCAGGACGGCCAGGGCGGACCCGATCTGCTGCTGGACGTAGGGCTGGACCTGCTCCACCTGGAACCGCTCCAGCCGCCGGTCCAGGGCCGCGCTGACCTGCTGCTCCACCGCCCCGGCCAACTGCCGGGCCAGTTCCTTGTCCACGTAAGTCCGGACGAACTCATCCACGTAGCTCCGGGAGACCAGGGGATCCTCCGGCGAGCCCGGCTCCGCCCCGCTGGCCCGGACCCGGGTCCCCAGGAAAAACCCGCCACCCGCCAGCAGCGTGCCGGCCAGGATGGCGGCCACCACTCTGCGCCGATCCCGCATGTCCATCGGCTCCGTTCCTCCTGCCCGCAATGCCGTTCCTCCTGCGTTACCGTTCCTCCTGCGCGCAGCGCCTTTCCTGCTGCGCGCAGTGCCTTTCTTCCTGCCATCGGTTGCTTCGCCCTTTTACATTTTGGATTAGCCACCGGGCCGGCGGGTTCCTGGTATAGACAAACCATTCCAGTCTCCCCGGGTTTCGCTGTAGGTAAAAAATATGCTCATAGCAGGATCTTCTGTATTTGCTGTCGAAAGCCCCAGTACCGGGATACCAATCAGAAACAGGTGGGCAATCCCGGAAAAACCAGTCAGGGAGTGGGAAGGCGTGAGAGGAACGCGCAGCAGGGCGCTCCGGCGGTGGGTCGCCGGGCTCGCTGCGGCGGCCCTGGCCCTCCTGGCCGGGTTGCCGGCAGCCGCCCAACCCTCCGCCCGGGAGCAGCCCCAGGCCCGGAAAGGGGTGGTCCAGGCCGCCGGGACCGGCGCCGCCCGGATCTCGGCAGACCTGGCCAAAGCCCTCGCCGCCGCGGGCGGGGAACTCCGGTTCCTGGTGAAGCTCCGGTCCCAGGCGGACGTCGCGGCCGCCGTCCAGGCCGCGCTCGCGGGGGAGCCGGTCCAGAAGGGGCGGAACCGGTTCATCGCCCGGGCCGCCGCGGTCGCGGCCCTCCGGGACACCGCCCTCCGGACCCAGCCGGCGGTGGAGTCCCTGCTCAAGGAACTCCAGGCCAGGGGACAGGTCCGGGAGTTCCAGTCCTTCTGGATCGTCAACGCCTTCGCGGTCACCGGCACCCGGGAGGCCGTCGAGGCCCTGGCCAAGCATCCCCAGGTGGAGCTGGTCGACCTCGACCGGGAGGTCAAGCTCATCCTGCCCCGGCCGGAGCCCGCAGCCGGGACCGCCGGCCCTGGCCCCAGGAGCCCCAGGGCCTCCGGGCCGGAGGACCAGGCCCAGGAGCCCGGGGTCGCGGCGGTGGAGTGGGGCGTCGCCCGGATCGGCGCTCCGGCGGTCTGGGCCCTGGGGGTGGACGGCACCGGCGCGGTGGTGGCCTCCATCGACACCGGCGTCGACTGGACCCACCCGGCCCTCCGGACCCGGTTCCGGGGCTACAACCCCAGCGACCCGAACAACCCCGTCGTGGCCGGCAACTGGTTCGACGCGGTGAACGGCCAGTCCATGCCCTACGATGACAACGGCCACGGCACCCACGTCACCGGCACCATGGTGGGCCGCGACGGCGAGAACCAGATCGGCGTCGCCCCCGGCGCCCGCTGGATCGCCGCCAAGGCCTTCAGCGCCGCCGGCAGCGGTCAGAGCTCCTGGATCCTGGCCGCGGCCCAGTGGGTGACCGCCCCCACCGACGCCAGTGGGGTCCCGCACCCCGAGTGGGCCCCGGACGTGGTGAACAACTCCTGGGGCGGCGGCCCGGGGCTCGACGAGTGGTTCCGGCCCGTGGTCCAGACCTGGCGGCAGGTGGGCATCTTCCCGGCCTTTGCCAACGGCAACGAGGGGCCGGGGGCCGGCACCGCCAGCGCGCCGGGGAATTACCCCGAGTCCTTCGCGGTGGGCGCCGTCGACTCCAGCGACCGGGTGGCCAGCTTCTCCTCCCGGGGTCCCTCCCCCTACGGGGAGATCAAGCCCGAGGTGAGCGCCCCCGGGGTCGGCATCCGCTCCTCCCTCCCCGGCGGCGGGTACGGCCTGGCCAGCGGCACCTCCATGGCCACCCCCCACGTGGCAGGCACCGTCGCCCTGTTGGTGAGCGCGAACGCCAGCCTCACGGTCGATGACATCGAAGCGATCCTGCTGGAGACCGCCGAGCCCCTGACCGACAGCCAGTACCCCCAGAGCCCGAACAACGGCTACGGCCACGGCCTGGTCAGCGCCTTCGACGCCGTCTCCGCGGTGATGGCCGGCCGGGGCGTCCTCGCCGGCCGGGTAGCCGGGGAGGGGACCGACGTCGTCCCGCCCACCGTCGCCCACACCCCGCCGGCGGAGACCTACGAGGGGCTGCCCCTCACCATCGAGGCCACCCTGGCGGACGACTTCGCCGTGGTCGCCGGGACCCTTTACCTGCGCACCGAGGGGGAGCCGGACTACCAGGCCTACCCGCTGGAGCGGACCGCGGGCGACCACCGGGAGGGCACCTGGTCGACGGTGGTCCCGGGCGAGGCGGTCAGGGCCCCGGCGGTGGAGTACTACCTGGAGGCGACGGACATCGGCGGCAACGTGGGCCGAGCGGGTTCGCCGGCCGAGCCGTACCGGGTGACCGTCCACCCCGGCCTCCGCCCCGGGTACCTGGAGGACTTCGAGGAGGAGCCCGCGGGCTGGCACCACGGCGGGCAGAACGATCCCTGGGAGTGGGGCGTGCCCACCACCGGCCCGGGCAGCGCCCACTCCGGGACCAAGCTGATGGCCACCAACCTGGACGGGCCGTACGGCAACAACACCAACGCCTGGCTGCTGATGCCCCCCATCGACCTCACCGGGGTCAGCGCCGCCTACCTGAGCTGGTGGGAATGGTACGACCTGGAGAACAACTACGACTTCGCCGAGGTCTACGTCTCCACCGACGGGAATGACTGGGAGCGGCTCCTGCTCTACTCCGGCGTCGGCACCCAGTGGCGCCGGCGGCTGCTGGACCTGAGCGCCTACGCCGGGCAGCGGCTCCTGGTCATGTTCAACCTCCGCACCGACGGCAGCGTCACCCGGGAGGGCTGGTACATCGACGACGTCGCCCTGGTGGCGCCCGACACCGAACCCCCCGCCCCGCCCACCGGTCTCACGGCGACGCCGGACACCCTGGGGAACGTGGTCCTCTCCTGGACCCCGCCGGCGGACCCCGACGTGGCCGGGTACCGGATCTACCGCTCGGCGGTCTCCGGCGCGGGCTACGAGGAGATCGGCCAGGTCGGCGCCGAGGCCACGGGCTACACCGACATCGCCGCCCCCGGCGGCCAGCCCGTCTACTACGTGGTCACCGCGGTGGACCTGTGGGGGAACGAGAGCCCGTACTCCGATGAAGCAGAGGCGACGCCCCACGTCCCCGTCACCCTCTTCTTCGACGACATGGAGAGCGGGGAGAACGGCTGGACCCACAGCGGCGCGAACGACCCCTGGCAGTGGGGCACCCCGACCTCCGGCCCCGGCGCCGCCCACTCCGGCGTCAGCCTCTGGGCCACCAACCTCCACGGCTCCTACCCCAACAACGTCAGCGCCTCCCTCGTCTCCCCGCCTATGGCCCTCACCGGCGCCGAGGCCTACGCCCTCCAGTTCGCCCACTGGTACGACTTCGAGAACAACTGGGACTTCGGCTACGTCGAGGTGATGGGCGAGTCCGGCCAGTGGCAGACCCTCACCCGGATCACCGGCCTCAGTGGGGGCTGGCAGCTGCCCGCCTTCGACCTCACCCCCTGGGCCGGCCAGACCATCCAGATCCGGTTCCGGATGACCAGCGACGGCAGCATCACCCGGCCGGGCTGGTACATCGACGACGTCCGGGTGCTGGGCGTCGGCAGCGCCCCGGCGGCGGTGGGCCTGGTACCCGAGGCCGACGAGGCGGCGGACAAGCCGACCCAGACCGTCACCAAGAACCCCCAGCCCCTCCTGCACCTCAAGGACCTCGGCGCCGGCCTGAGCGGGGACAAGGGCGCCGGAGCCGAGCCGGGGAAGGCCCGGGTCGGTCCCCTCACCGGCGGCGCCAGGGCCCAGGCGGGCCTCGCCGACCTGCCCCTGGACGCGACGGTGACGGTGGTGGAGACCGGCCGGTCCGTCCGGACCGATCCGCTGACCGGCAGTTACCAGATGTCCCACGCGGCGGGCACCTACACCGTCCGGGCCGAGGCCTACGGCTTCTACCCGGAGGAGACCCAGGTGACCATCGTCGACGGCCAGACCACCGTGGCCAACTTCGTCCTTGAGCCCATCCCCAGGGGCGCGGTGGTCGGGCAGGTGGTCAGCGCCGTCACCGGCGCTCCGGTGGCCGGCGCCCGGCTCTGGCTCCTGGAGGACCCCCGGGTGGCCCCGGTGACCACCGACGCCGACGGCCGCTTCCGGATCGAGGCCTACGAGGGCGCCTACACCCTCCAGGTAGCCCACGTGGACTACAACCCCGCCAGCCTGCCGGTCGCCATCCCCGGCGACGGCACCGTCGAGGTGGAGGTCCGCCTGGAGCCCTTTGTCGGCATCCCCGGCGAACTGGCCTACGACGACGGCACGGCGGAGAACGCCTGGGCCTACTACGACCCCGGCAACGGCTGGGCCGTCCGGTTCAGCCCCGGCCAGGGCCAGACCGTCCGGATCCGGGGCGCCCGGCTCCGGTTCTGGGACACCTCCTGGCCGACCCCCGGCGGCACCGACTTCGCCGTCGAGGTCTGGGATGCCTCCGGCCCGGGCGGCGCTCCCGGCCGGCGCCTGGCGGGCCCGGTGCCCGGGGTCGCCCGCCGGGACGGCTCCTGGACGGAGGTGGACCTCAGCCACCTCGGCCTGGTGGTCCAGGGCGACTTCTACATCGCCTACATCCAGACCGGCGTCTTCCCTGACGTCC
>QGUP01000415.1 GCA_003242505.1 Bacillota bacterium | reverse complement strand
GACCACCTGGACCTTCCGGGTCTGGGGCCTGGTGGAGGAGGAGAAGGAGTGGACCTGGGAGGAGTTCCAGACCCTGCCCCGGGTGGAGGTGACGGTGGACATCCACTGCGTCACCCGCTGGAGCCGGCTGGACACCCGGTTCCGGGGGGTGCCTGCCGCCGCGGTCCTGGCGGCGGCCCGGCCCCGGCCCGAGGCCCGGTACGTCATGGTCTACGCGGAGCAGGGGTTCACCACCAACCTGCCCCTGGCAGACCTCTTACGTCCCAACGTGCTCCTGGCCGACGAGGCCGAGGGAGCGCCCCTCACCCCGGAGCACGGCTGGCCCCTGCGCCTCGTGGTGCCCCACCTGTACTTCTGGAAGAGCGCCAAGTGGGTCCGGGGGTTCGAACTGATGGCCGAGGACCGGCCGGGCTTCTGGGAGCGGTTGGGGTACCACATGCGGGGCGACCCCTGGCAGGAGCAGCGGTACCGGGACGATTGAGGGCGATGCCAGCGAGAGACGGACCCGTCAGGCAGGCAGAGGGACAGGCCGACGAGGGGCAGGCACAGGGACAGTCACAGGGACAGGGGAGCCAGGGGACCGGCTCCCCTGTTCCCATGGGGTGTGAGAACTCTGGCCATGGATGGAAACTTAGGTTATAACCAATCTAGAAATGAAAGGCTTTCAGAGGACGGACGAGGAGGAAAGGACCATGGCCTTGCTCGCATCGGCGGTGACGGCCCTGCTTTCGCTGATCCTGGCCTGGCGTCTGGGGACGCGGTACGTTCAGCGCCGGTCGCTGCACTCCCTCTTCTACGCCCTGGGGCTGGCTTTCGCCGCGGTGGCGGCGGGGGCGGACTTCGTTGCCAGGGCCATGGGGCAGTGGCATCCCCTGGCCTTCCGGCTCTACTGGTTCAGCGCCGCCGGCCTGGTGGGGCTCCTGGGGATGGGCAGCGCCGCCTTGCTCGGCCGCCCGGCGGCCGAGGGCCGGGGCGGGGCCGCGGTGAAGTGGGTAGCGAATGCCGCCATGGCCATCCTGGCGGTACTGGTCCTCTGGCTGGCCGGGGCAGCGGCCACCTTCCCGGTGGACCCGGCGGTTCTCGGGCAGGTCGGGGAGATCGCCACCCGGGCGCCGGAGGGGGTCAAGACTCCCTTCGTCCTCACCAGCAGCCTCGGAGCCACGGTGATCTTCCTCGGCGCCCTGTGGTCCTGGTGGCTGACCCGGCGCCACCCGGTGCTGCTCATCGCCCTGGGGACGGTCTTCTTCTCCGCGGGCGGCCTGGCCGGCCGATTCGGCGGGGTGGCGGCCTTCTACGCCGCCCAGGCCCTCGGCAGCATCCTCCTCTACCTGGGTGTGGAGGGCTCCTTCGGCCGGCAACGGCAGGCCGCGGCCCAGGGGTAAGAACTGCTGGACCGCACTGCGCCGCACTCCCCGCAGCGGGGAATGCGGCGCATGCCTTTTCTCCTCCCCGTGGTCGAATGGGCAGGCCTGGCGAAAGGGGTGGATCGAGTCGCAGGGCCGGGGCAGAGGAGCCGGGGTTCAGTCGAAGGGTCGGGGCAGGGGTGCTGGGCTGTGGAAAAGGGGCTGTGCGGAGCGGACGTCGATGGCCTGCACCCCTTCGACCACCCCGGCGTTCCGGCCGCAGACCACCGCGGGACGACCTGAGTACCGGTTGAGGTTGACGGTGTGGCTGAAGAGGGTGGCCACCACCTCCCCCCGGGGGCCAAGGAGCCGGTGGGTGCCCGGGAGGGGGATCCCCACCTCGGGAGCGGGGACCACGGTGCCGATCCGGCAGACGGGAGACGTGACCGGGTACCGGGGCCGCCGGGGCCAGGGGGCACCCGGTGGAGTGCCGGGCGGAAGAAGCATCCTGTTCCCTCCCGTTCCTGGGCGGGGCCCGCCCGTTCCCGTTCCTGGGCAGGGCCCTGGTGTATGGTACGCTGCGCAGGCTGTCGGTGCCCGTCCCCGGTTTCCCGGTCCAGTAGTCTGTCAACTCTTGACATTGGCTCTTGCCCTCGCTAAAATTCGTCACAACAGGCGATGATGGGGAGGAGTAGCGCCAGGAGGCGTCCCCAGCGAGCCGGGGAGGGTGCGAGCCCGGCGGTGCCGAGCGGCGTGAAGATGGCCCCGGAGCTTCCGGTCGAAGGCCTGCTCCCGATGCGCCCCGCGGCGGTGCAGGGACGGGAGCGGGCTGTGTAGGCCAGGACGGGTGGCCTCCGTTACCAGGGCCAGGGTATTGAGGGCCCGCTGCGGCCTGCGTACCCGCCGAGGCTTCCCGCCGCAAGGCGGGAGCGAACCAGGGTGGTACCACGGGAGCGTCTTGCCCCCGTCCCTGACCGGGACGGGGGCTTTGTGGTTTTTCTGGCCCTTGCCTGCCATACCTGTGCCCACGATGGAGGACGGGAGGGGAGTTCGATGGGAAAGTGGTTCTACATCACCACTCCGATCTATTACCCCAGCGACAACCTGCACCTCGGCCACGCCTACACCACCGTGGCGGCCGACGCCCTGGCCCGCTACCACCGGTACCGGGGGTACGAGACCTGGTTCCTGACCGGCACCGATGAGCACGGCCAGAGAATCGAGCGCAGGGCGGCGCAGGCCGGCAAGGCCCCGAAGGAGTACGTGGACGAGATTGTGGCCGGCATCCAGGAGCTGTGGCGGGAACTCCACATCTCCTACGACGACTTCATCCGCACCACCGAGCCCCGCCACGAGAAGGTGGTCCAGGCCATCTTCACCCGGCTCTACGAGCAGGGGGACATCTACAAGTCCGAGTACGTGGGCTGGTACTGCACCCCCTGCGAGACCTTCTGGCTGGA
>QGUP01000414.1 GCA_003242505.1 Bacillota bacterium | reverse complement strand
GCCCCTCGGCGGTCACCTGGGTGACGGCCACGAGCCGAGGATCCGACAGGTCCATCTCCCCCTCGGCGAGCCGGGCCATCTCCGCCCGGTCGGGCTGGAGGCGCAGGGCCCCGTTCGGGCCCACGGTGACCACGCTCTGGGGGCGGCTCTGGGGCCGGAGGGCCGGCTGCTCGGAGAGCCCCCGCCAGAACCCCCGGCGGATGAGCCACGCGATCTGGGGCTCGTCCAGCCGGGTCGCGGGGACCACCTGGCTGAGCCGCTGGAAGAGCCCCTCCTCCCGGTCCAGGTAGCTCTTCAGCTCGTACTCCGACAGGCTCGGGGGCCGGAGCCCCAGAAACTCCTCCACGGCCCGCCGGGGATCCTGCCAGAGGGACTTGAAGAAGGAGGCCGCGTCCCGGGCAAAGGCGTCGGGCCGGGGCTGCATCTTGAGAGCCAGAATGAAGTCCAGTTCCAGGCCGACCCGGCCGCCGTCCCGGGCGCTGGTCAGTTCCGCCAGGGCCTGCCGGCAGTAGCCCTCCGCCGCCGGGGCGACGTCCGGGGGCACCCGGCGCCGGAGTTCCTCCAGCCGGTCGAGGAGCGACCGCACCCGGGGGATGATCAGGAGCTGGCCCTCAGCGTCCGCCAGGTTCCAGAAGAGCCGGGAGATCCGCCACAGGAGCCCGAGCCGGGCGTCCTGGCTCAGGTGCTCGTAATGGAAAGGCCGCAGCCGGTAGAGGAACCAGACCTCCCGGTTGCGGTTCAGGACCAGGTTGCGCTCGATGTAGGTCACCGGAAACTCCACCGGCATCATCCTTTCCGCACCCGGTAGCTCACCCGGGCCTCCAGGCGCAGCCGGCGGGGCCCGGTGAGGGGCTGGAGCCGGTTCAGCCGCCGGGGCGACAGGGCGTAGCGGACCATGGAAAGGGCCCACCGGTGGGGGGCCTTGCCGTCGAGCCGGCTGCTGGTGAGAAACCAGGCGGCGAGCCCGGGCACCAGGCCGTACCGGACCACCGGCGGGAGCAGGGAGAAGGGCGGGATAGGGCTCAGGATCGCCATGAGGAGGAGTACCGCCGCGAAGATCCCGATCTGCCGGAAGCTGACGGGAAAGGGCAGCCGGACCCGCTCAATCTGGTAGATGACCGGCTCGAGCCGCCACACCTGCCGGTAGGTCCGGAGCCGCAGCCGCTGGTCGAGCACCGGCGCTCACCGCCCGATGATCCACCGGGCGAGGCTCACCGCAGCGTCCTTGAACTCCGACCCGGCGAAGACGAAGAGGCTGACCAGGACCGCAAAGGCCGCAAAGGAGAGGAACTGGGTGAACTGCCGCTTGGCCAGGTAGTAGATGGAGACCAGGGCCAGGATCGGGGCAAAGAGCGCGGCCACGTTGGTCTGGATCCACTCCGCCAGCCGCACCCCGGGGTTGAAGGTGGTCTGGGCCAGAGCCGGCGCGGCGGGGAAGAGAAGGGCCGCCCCGAAGGCCAGGGTCCTGAAGGCGAAGAAGCCGGCGAACCGCCCCGCCGTGCGCTTCATGGACAAGCGCTTCATGGGCAAACGCTTCATGGGACATCCGTCTCCTTTCTCCACATCTCGGCGATGTATCAATCGCCCTTCTGCACCATCCGGGCGATGTGTCAGTCACCCTGTTGCACCGTGTGAGCGATGTATCAGTCCCCTATCAGTCGCCCTGCTGCACCACCTGGGCGATGGATCAGTCGCCCTTCTGCACCATCTCGGCGATGTACCAGCGGCCGTCCCGCTCCACCACCCGGAGGGTGTACCGCTGGTCGAGGTGCGCCCCGGTCACCGGGTCCTGAAACCGGACCAGGGCGTAGGCCCAGGTCTCGTCCCCGAGTCGCCGGAGGCTGAGTTCCCGGACCTCCACAAACTCCAGGGCTCCCTCCAGTCCCCGGAGGGAGAGGTCAGGGACCAGGAAGTAGGCGACGTCCCCCTCGCCGCCGGCGGCGTAGGCCCGGAAGAAACCGGTGAGGAGGGCCTTCACCCGACCGCCGGCGTCTTCCACCTCATCCCCCGGCAGGGGCGGCACCTCCACCCGAGGCGGCCGGGGGCCGGGGACGATGGTCGGATAATCGTACACCACAAAGCCGTCCGCGCCGCCGGCCACCGGCACCGCCAGGAAGATGAGCCGGGAGGCTGCTGCCCAGGCCTCGGCGGTGGCCGCCCCCGCTTCACCTCCGCCGGCGGCCGCCTCCGCTCCACTCCCCCCGGCCGCCGTCCCCGCTCCGGTCCCGCCGGCAGCCGTCGCCGCTCGGGTCTCACCGGTAGCCGCCTCCGCGCCGGTCCTGCCGGTCGCCCACACCCGGGCCGCGACCGTCACCAGCCAGCGGGAGTCCCCGAGGGATTCCGTGCGGTAGGGCCAGGTCACATCGGCGTACTGCCCGGCGGCGCCGTTCCCCGGGACCCAGCCCGCCTGGGGGTCCAGGCCAGGGGCCAGGTATGGCTTCAGCCGCTCTTCCCGGTCCATGGGCGCCTCCGGCGCCCAGGTCAGGTACTCCCGGGCAAAGAGGGCCGCGAAGGTGCCGGCAGCCTGCCGGTCCTCCGGGTCGCCGGTGGGCGGGGTCTCGGGGACCGCCACCGGCGCCTGGGTCTCCGCCGCCACTCCCGGGTGGGGGACCAGCACGTCCGCGACCCCCCGCACCAGAAGCCACCCCAGGAGGAGCCACACCACCCCCCGGACCACCCGCAACATAAGAACCCGGAAATCCACAGCGCCCATATCCTCCTGCGTTGGTCAGTCGATTGATTCCTTTATTTACTACCCCGCCAGATGCACTTCCTGCCAACCGTCATTTCTATTTGAACTTATCTCCCTGGGCG
>QGUP01000413.1 GCA_003242505.1 Bacillota bacterium | reverse complement strand
GGCCGAGACGGTCCCCGGCGCCCGGGGTCCGGGGGCGGCCGAGGCGACGGCGGACCCGGGGGGATTGCAACAGCTACTGCAGCAGCTTACCGACGAGGAGCGGCAGGTCCTGGCCGGCCTCCTGCGGCTGGAGCAGGAACTGACCGCGGCCCGCTCGGCTATCGCCGAGGCCGAGGCGGCCCTCGGGGCCCTCCGCCGGCAGCAGGCGGAGCTTCAGGCCCGGGTGGCGGACCTCCGGGCGGAGCACCGGCGGCTCCAGGCCCGGCTTGCCCGGCGGCTGCGGCTCTTGTATGAGGAAGGCAGCACCGGCTACCTGGAGGCCTTGCTGGGGGCGGAGAGCCTTTCGGACCTCATCTTCCGCCTCGAGGTGATCGTCCGGGTCGCCGGCGCCGACGCCCGGCTGATGGCCGCGGCCCGCACCGCCCGGGAAGAGCTGGTCCGGCAGGAGGCGGCCCTGGCGGAGAAGGCCGGGGAGCTGGACCGGCTCCTGGCCCGGCGCCGGGAGCACCAGGAGCGGCTTGAGGCCCTGGTGGCCCAGCGGGCCCGGGAACTCGAGACCCTCCGGTCCCGCCGGGCCGGAGTGGAGGCCGCTCTGGCTCTGGTGCAGGCGGCCTGGCAGCAGCGGGCCATCCCGGTCCTCCAGGAGCTGGCCGCGGCCTTCGGCGCCCTCCCGGCGAGTCTCACCTCCCTCCAGCCCGATGCGGTCCGGTACCGGCTCTATCCCCCGGGTGCCACCGTCACCCTGAGCGAGGAGGTGCTCAACCGGTTCCTCCAGTCCCTGCCGCCTCTCAGCGGCGTGCAGGTGGACCTGGTCCCCGAGGCGGCCAACGTGACGGCCCTCGTCACCGGGACGCTCCTGGAGGTGGAGGGCCGGTTTGTCCCGGTGCTGCCGGCCACCCTGCGGTATGAGCCCCTGGCCGTCCGCCTCGACGGGCTGCCCCTGCCTCCGGAGCTGGTGGCCGGGGCCCTGGCCACCGGAAGCCTGGACCTGGACCTGGCGGAGATCATCCGGCCGGGCAAGCTCCAGCGGGTCCGGATGGAAGAGGACCTGCTGGTGCTGGAGGTGGGGCTATAGCGGCGGCCGCCGATCCGGGCTCCCGCGGCGGGGAGCCGGACCGGCGGCCGGTGGTTTGCCTCCTGTACTCCGGGTCACGAACCCTTGAGGGCCTGGAGCCGGGACTGGGCGGCGGGGTTGTCGGGGCTCAACTCCAGCACTTTCTCGTAGGTCGCGATGGCCTTCTCCTTCTGCCCCATCTGCTCGTAGTACTGGGCCAGGGGCAGGAGCACCGAGGAAGAAGGCCGGGAGTCTGCGACCTCCTCCAGGAGAGCCACCGCCTCGGCGGTCTTCCCCTGTTTGGCCAGGAGATCCGCCAGGGCCAGCCGGGGCGAGAGGTAGTCGGGCTTCAGTTCCAGAGCCTTCCGGAAGGCAGCCTCGGCTTCCTGGACCTTGCCCTGGGCGGCCAGGCTCTTGCCCATCGCATGGTAGGCCTCAAAGGAATTGGGGTCCACCTTGAGGGCCTCTTCATACGCCTTCTGCGCCGCCTCGTGGTTGCCCGTCCGGGCCTCCTGGTTTCCTTTCAGTACCTGCTCCTGGGCCGCTTCCCGAGGGGTCTTGGCTTCGTCAGCGTTGTCAGCACGGTTGCAGCCCAGCAGCATCAGGCCCACCAGGGCCGCGACGGCCAGCCGCTGAGCGGTGCGGTCTTTCCAGCCGAACATCCCGCAAACCTCCCGGCTTACGAGAGACTCCCTGACACTCCCGTCATTATCGCGGGGTGCCGGGGTCATGTCAACGGTAACGGCCGGCAGGGCCGGGCGGCCCCGGCGGCGAAAGAACAGACGGCGTGCGCGTGACCACCCAGCGCCGGGCAGATGGACCCGGCGACAAGAGGGGAACGATGGCGTTGACCCGGTCGGCTTCCAAGGCTGCGAAGGCGTCGAAGTCGAACGTCTCCAGGGAATCCGCGGCATCCCAGAGAGCAGGGGCGTCCGCGGCGCCCCGTCAAGCGCAGGCCTCCGGTCCCCCGGCAGCGCCCGGGGCCCGGCGGTTCCCGGCCTCCCCTTCGTTTTGGCACGGGGCGAGCCTCGCTCTCTTTTCCCTGGTAACCGCCTGGGCCCTGTACGCCCGGGGGCTCCTGGCCGACCACCACCAGTTCCTGGGGGTGGCGGTCTTCGGGGCGACGGCTTTTCTGCTCCTCACCTGGCGCTGGCCCCGGCTCCCCCGGGACGACTGGCGGACCTGGGCCCTGCTGGCCTTCCTGGGCGGTCACATCCTGCCCCTGCTCTGGGCGGCCCACCGGAGCCACGGGGTCCTGGGGGCCCTCCTCTCGGTGGCCCTGTGGGGGGTTTATCTCCTGGGCTACCGGCTGGCGGACTGGCCCGGCGCCCGGTTCTGGCTGAGCACGGCCCTGAGCGGCCTCGCCGCGGCGGTCTCTTTCTTCGGGATCCTGGTGCTGGCCGGCATGGCGGAGTTCCCGGCGGCTTACACGGGCGGGATGGTCCGCCTGGGCTCCACCCTCCAGTATCCCAACGTCTTTGCGGCCCTGGCCGGCGCGGGCATCCTGGCCGGGCTGGCCCTGCCGCACCCGGAGGGGCTGGTGGGCTGGCGGCAGCCCTTCCTCTTTCTCAACGCTCTGGGCCTGTTCCTGAGCGGCTCCCGGGCGGGCCTGGCGGTAACGGCGGTGGCCCTGGCGGGCTTTGCCCTGGCTACGGTGCGCCGGCACCCCCGGCTGCCCCTGGTGGTGGCGGTCCACCTGGGGGCCGCGACCCTCACCTTTGCCCGAATCCGGACGGTGCTCCAGGAGCCGCCGGAGCCCCAG
>QGUP01000412.1 GCA_003242505.1 Bacillota bacterium | reverse complement strand
GCTCTGGGCTACCTCCTGGGTTCCATCCCCTTCGGTTACCTCGCGGGGCGGCTGAAGGGGATCGACATCCGGCAGTACGGCAGCGGCGCCACCGAGGGCACCAACGTCACCCGGGTGCTGGGGCTGGGCTGGGGGGTGACCGCGGGCCTCCTGGACCTCCTCAAGGGCCTGGCCGCGGCCTACCTGGGGCTGCGCCTCGGGGGCGACTGGGGATACGCCATCGGCGGCATCGGCGCGGCGGTCGGCCACGCCTATCCGGTCTGGCTCGGCTTCCGGGGGGGCAAGTCGGTGGCCACCGGGGCCGGCGCCGTCCTTCTCCGGCATCCCGGTCCCGTGGGGGTGGGGCTGCTGGTGGCCCTGGCTTGCATCCTACCCACCCGGTACATCTCCCTGGGCTCCATCGTCGGCACCACCGTGGTCTGTAGTTACCTCGTGGCCACGGGCCCGCTGCCTACCAAGGCCCTGGCCCTGGGCGTCGGGTTGGTGATCCTCTGGCGGCACCGGAGCAACATGCAGCGGCTCCTCACCGGCACCGAGCGCCGGTTCGGCGAGCGGGTCATCCCCGAACCCCGGCAGGCCGCAGAACGATAGGGAAAGCAAGAAAAGCTGATTGACAGGCGCGACCCGCCGTGGTAACATACCCGCCAAGAACTGAATACAGCATCTGCCGGCACCGCCGGCACTCTTATCCAGAGCGGCTGAGGGAAACAGGCCCGATGAAGCCCGGCAACCCAGGGGACGGGCCCCAGGACGTCCCCTGAAGGTGCCAACTCCTCCAGGACTCCGGTCCTGGCAGATAAGAGAGGAACTCCGCTGGGGGCATGCGCATGGTCCTCTCTCGTCCCTGAGCGGGAGGGGATTTTTGTTTACCCCGGGGAGCCGCGGGAAGGAGGGAGTTCCTGTTGCCGGAGACGGTTGCCGCGCATCCCGCTGCCGATTCCGGTCCGCTCCTGGTCCGGATGCAGCGGGTCACCCTCTTCACCCCGGACCGACCCCTGGTGCTGGAGTCCGGGCGGACCCTGGCGCCGGTGGAGGTGGCCTTCGAGACCTACGGCCGGCTGACCCCGGAGCGGGACAACGCGGTGCTGATCTGCCACGCCCTCACGGGCGACAGCCACGTGGCCGGCCGTTATCACCCCGACGACCCCCGCCCCGGCTGGTGGGACGACGCGGTGGGACCGGGGAAAGCCATCGACACCGACCGGTACTTCGTCATCTGCTCCAACGTGCTGGGAGGCTGCCGGGGGACCACCGGGCCCTCCAGCCTGAACCCCGCCACCGGCCGGCCTTACGGCCTGGATTTCCCCCTGATCACCGTGCGGGACATGGTCCGGGTCCAGGCCGCCCTCCTGGACTACCTGGGCATCCCCCGGGTGCTGGCGGTCATCGGCGGCAGCCTCGGGGCGATGCAGGCCATCGAATGGGCGGTCACCTACCCGGACCGGCTCCTGGGGGTGATCCCCATCGCCGGGGCGGCCCGGCTCCACCCCCAGGGCATCGCCTTCAACGCGGTCCAGCGTCAGGCGATCCTCAACGACCCGGACTTTCAGGGCGGCCAGTACTACCCCGGGCCGGGACCGGTCCGGGGGCTGGCCCTGGCCCGGATGATCGGGATGATCACCTACCGCTCCGACGAGTCCATGTGGCACCAGTTCGGCCGCCGGGTCCGGCCGGCCCACCTGGTGGGCCGCAAGGCCCCGGACTGGGACGACGGCTACGGCGGCCGGCACCGGCGCCAGCCGGGCGCCCTGGAAGTGGGTGGGGCCGGTGGGTCGCCGCCGGCCGCATCCCCGGCGCCGGCACCCCCGGGAACCCGGGCGGCCGGCCCGGCCGTCCCGGGCGACCGGCCGGAGGAGGATCCCCTGGAGCGGGGCTTCGGCATCGCCTTTGAGGTGGAGTCGTACCTGCACTACAACGGGGAGGCCCTGGTCCGGCGGTTCGACGCCAATAGCTACCTCTACCTCACCCGGGCCATGGACCTCCACGACATCAGCCGGGGCCGCGGCTCCCTGGCGGCGGCCTACCGCCGGGTCCAGGCGGAGGCCCTGGTGGTCGGCATCCGCTCGGACCTCCTTTTCCCCACCTACCTGCAGAAGGAGATGGTGGAGGGGATCCGGGCTGCAGGGGGCCGGGCGGAATACCTGGAGATGGACAGCCCCTGGGGCCACGACGCCTTCCTGGTGGATTTCCACCAGATCGCCGGGGCCGTGGCCGAGTTTCTCGAGCGGCAGCAGCGCCGGGCCCGGGCCGGCGGCCCGGGGGCCCAGCCTGCCTGTCCAGCCCCCCGTCCGGAGCCGGTCTGCCCGGCGGGGCCCTGAGGAGGTGAGGGAGCGATGGCCGAGCCTGTGGGGAAAGGCGGCCGGTCCGACCCGGCCGGCAAACCCGGGCCGTGCTCCGGAGACCGGGGCATCGGGGTGGGGATCTTCGGCCTCGGCACCGTGGGGACGGCGGTCTGGCGGCTGCTGGCGGAGGGCGGCCCGCACCTGGCCCGGCAGGTCGGTGCGCCCCTCCGGGTCCGCCGGGTCGTGGTCCGGGACCCCGACCGCCCCCGGGGGGTCGCCCTGCCCCCGGGGGTCCTGAGCACCGACCCTGAGGCGATCCTCGGGGACCCGGAGATCGACATCGTGGTGGAAGTGATGGGCGGGCTCGAGCCGGCCCGGGAGTACGTCGCAACAGCCCTGGCCCGGGGTAAGTCCGTGGTGACGGCCAACAAGGACCTGATGGCCCTCCACGGGCAGGAGCTGCTGTCCCTGGCGGCCGCCGCGGGGGTGGACCTCTTCTGGGAGGCCAGCGTCGGCGGCGGCATCCCCCTCATCCGGCC
>QGUP01000029.1 GCA_003242505.1 Bacillota bacterium | reverse complement strand
CAACCAGAAAATCTACGCCCGGGAGGTGGGGCGGCTCCAGCTCTCGCTCCAGAGCGCCCTCAAGGCCGGCGCCACCTCGATCCTGGTGATGATGCACTACCCGCCAGTAGGGGAGGACGGCGCCCCCACAGAGTTCAGCCGAGTCCTCTCGGCCACTCCGGGGGTCCGGCTCTGTGTCTACGGCCACCTCCACGGTCCCAGCGCCCACAGCCGGGCCTTCCAGGGCGTCCTGGACGGGGTGGAGTACCGGCTGGTCGCCTGCGACGCCCTCGACTTCACCCCCCTGCGCATCGCCTGACGCCCCTCCCGGGCCTGGCATCGACAAGGAATCAAGACAGCGCACCGGCCCCCCGGTGCGCTGTGCTCTTGCGCCCCCTGTCCCGCTCCAGTGCCCCTCACGCCGCCTCCCGTCCGGCGCCGCTACCCCCGGGGAGCCGGCGGAAAAGCCAGGGGCAGACCAGGGTGGCCGTCAGCCCGATGGCCAGGTAGCGCAGGAAGTCCCACGCCGCCCCCACAGGAAAGACCGCCTTCAGGCCGTACCGGACCGCCAGGAGCAGCCCCAGCCCCACGGGGATCGCCGCGACCGCTCGCAGCCCCCGGACGGCCCGGTACCCCACGTAGTCCTCCTCCAGGGCGCTGCCCGCCCAGAACCCCGCCAGGGCCCCCAGGACGCCGGGCAGGAGGGTCGACTCGAGCCGGCGGAGGGCCGGCACCCAGGCGAAGAGCTGGAGCATCAGCACCGGCGCCGCGAGGCCGAGGAAGACCCGCCCCCACAGACCCACCCGGGCCAGGGCCGCGCCGGCCCGGGCCTGGACCCGGGGCGCCGCCCAGGCCACCCCGAGGCCGAGGGCCCATCCTCCGGCCACGTCGGCGGGCCAGTGGACCCCGAGGTAGAGCCGGGAGACCCCCACCAGGAAGATCACTGCCCCGACCAGGGCCGTAAGCCACCGCCTCCGCCAGAGCCCGGCCAGGGTAGCCCCGACCGCCGCCGAGCCCTGGGCGTGGCCGCTGGGAAACCCGGGCCCGCCGGCGTCCACCGGCACCACCCGGATCCCGTCGGCAGGAGGCCGGGGATGCCACACCAGGGCCTTGAAGAGGTCGTTGAGCCAGATGTTCACCAGGAAGACCCCGGCCAGCAGCCGGCTCTGCCGCCGGGGGAGGAGCCAGTACGCCACCGGCATTAGCACCATGAAGACGTCCTCGGAGTAGATACGGGTGACCAGGCTCCAGAAGGTCACCCAGCCGTCCCCCGGCATCAGGCCCTGCAGCCACCGAATGACCGCCATCCGGTCCCTCCTCCCTCGCCGCTGCCCGCCGCCATCACCCTTGCGTCCCGTCGCCGTCGCCCTTGCCGCCGCCCGACGCCATCCGCTTTGCCGCCCCGCGTCATCACCCTATGCCCCGCTTCACACCCCCAGTTCGCCCAGGGTCACCTCGGGCCAGAGCACCACCTCGTCCCCCAGGCGGCGGGCCACCCGCACATCGCCGTCCTGGGAGACGATGACCGCCAGGGCGTCGGGGCAGTGGTAGCAGAACCGGAGGGCGGACCGGTGCCGGGTGCCGAAGGCGTCGATGGGCCAGGGCTCCTTCTCCCGGGCCAAGGCGTCCCGGGCGAGGCGGATGGTCCGAAGCTCCGGCGCCATGGCGATCACCTCAGCCCCGAACCCCAGCAGCTGATACCGGTCGTTCAGCACCAGGGCGCCGTCCACCGCGGCCAGGGCGGCGAGGAACCGGACGGACTCGGACAGGGCCCGCTCCACCGCTTGCAGCTCCAGGCTGAGGTCCTGGAGCGACCGGAAGTCGGCCCCGGCGATGGTCTCGGCCCGTTCCATCTGGCCCTGCCGGTCCGCCAGCCGCCGGCGCAGGACCAGGCACCGGACCAGCAGTTCCCAGACCCCGGGGGCCGGGGCGACGTACTTGAAGGCGACCCGGCGGGCCATCCACCCGTCGTTCGGGCTCACGCCCCCGGGAACCAGCAGCACCGTGCCGCCGTGCTGCCGCATCCGGATGTGGTGGGCCAGCCGCTCCAGGTAGTGCCGGTAGAACCGCTGCGGGTACTCCTCGTCCTCCCCCTCCGGGTCCCACCGGTCCAGCCCCAGTTCCCGGAGCACCGCCCGGGCGAAGGCCTCGGCCCCGGGGGCAAGAAACTGGGCCACCGGACCCCGGTGGAGGGGGTTGTCCTGGGGCAGGGCCACCCGGCCGTCCCGGAGGGTGGCCAGGACCAGCCCGCCCCAGGAGACGGAGATGGAACCGGGCTCCATCACCGAGACGATGAGGCACGGCGGCGGGAAGACCGCGGGGCCCAGGCCGCCCCCGTGGCTGAATTCCCACCAGTCGGAGCCGATGTTGACCAGCCCCCAGATCTGGAGGCGATCCTCAGCCCGAAAGCCGCCGTCTGCCGCCTGGCAGGCCCCGCCTTCGGCCCAGGGGCCGCTGCCCCCGGCCCGGGGTTCGACCCCGATGAGGGCGACCCTCGGGTCCGCTGCCGGAGCCAGTTGCAAGAGCTCCGCCAGGGTAAAGGGCCGGGGCGGCCGGAAGACGACCTGCTCCAGAGCCGGGTTGTTGGCTGCATCGACGAGGTCGGGGGAGCAGAGAGCGATCTGGCACTGGATCCGACGCTGCTCTTCGGTCTGAAAGCTCAGGTGATAGGCCATCTCCAGCGCGGCCCGGATGATCTCAGGCGGCGGAAGCCGGTCGGTGGGCATCACCGACCCCCGGCGCTGCCCCTCTCCCCAGCGGGCCTGGATCACCGGGATCAGATCCCCGGGATAGGCAAAGGCCATGCCCCGGCGCCTCCCTTGTCCGGCTTGGTGGTCAGTCAGAAACCTGTGTCAGGTCGCCGGTTCCACGGCGGCGGGCAGGGTGAGGCACATCTCCACCATGGGCGACGAGTGGCCGAAGATCTCGTCCTCATACTCCCGCACCTGGCGGAAGCCGAGCCGCTCGTAGAAGCCCCGGCCGATGCGGTTCTCCCGCTCCACCTGGACGTAGACCCGCTCCACCGGCCGCCGCTGCCGGAGCCGGGCGATGGCCTCGTCCAGGAGCCGGCGGCCAATCCCCCGCCCCTGGTGCTCCGGCAGCACGTAGATCGCCCAGAGTTCCGCATCCCCGGGGGTCTCCCGGGGGCCGAACTGGATGTAGCCCACCACCTGGCCCGCGGCGTCCGTCGCCACCAGGAAGACGATCCGGCCCTCCGCAGCCCGCCGGGCGATGAGCTCCGGCGCGTACCACTGGGACAGCGCCTGTTTCTGGACCTCCTCCGGCAAGATTCCCTCGTAGGTAGCCCGCCAGGTGGCCCGGGCCACCGCCACCACCCCGGGTGCGTCCTCCGGGGTGCACGGGCGAATGGTGTACACCTCCGCACCTCCCTCGTCGGACTCCCCCGGCCTGGCAGGGGATCAAAAACAGTATTGGAAAGATGCATCCATTTTTCCTGTCGGAAAGTACAGGACGGAAGCATTCCCTGCCCGGGCCCGCCGCCGGCATCCCGGGCCCCCTGGTCGGAGGATCGCTCCCGGGGGCAGGGGTTGGCCAACTCCGGGAGAAAATTCTATGTAATACCTTCGGGGGAGGAGCGCCGATGAAGTACGCCGCTTTCATCCAGTACCACCGGGACCCGGAGAAGATCCAGGCGGTCCGGCCCGCGCACCGGGAGTACCTGGCCGGCCTGAAGGAGAAGGGCAAACTCTGGGCCTCGGGGCCCTTCGCGGACGACAGCGGAGCCCTCATCATCTACGAGGCGGAATCCGAGGCCGAGGCCCGGAGCCTGGTCGAGAACGACCCCTTCTGCCAGGCCGGGGTTTTTGCCACCTGGGACCTCCGGCCGTGGCGGCAGGTCTTCTGACGCCCCCGCGGCCGATCCGGCCAGCGGCAGTTCTCGTGAAGGAGGTTGAACCCGTGGCTCTGCTGCTGGACCCTGCGGGTCTCCTGGAGATCCTGGAGGGGAACCGCCGGCTGACCCTCCGGGTGGTGCAGGCTTTCCCCGAGCACGAGCTTTTCCACTACGCTCCGGCGGAACCCCTGCGCCCCTTCGCCGAGATGGTCCGGGAGATCCTGGACATCGAGGCCGGGTACGTCCACGGAATCGCCACCGGCGAGTGGATGGTGCCCACTCTGTATGGGGAGGTCCGGAACAAAGAGGAACTGTTGGCCGCCTGCGCCGCGGTACGCCAGCGGACCCGCGAGTTGTGGCCCCAGGTGACGGCAGAGCGGCTGATGGCGGTGGACGAGGACCCCTGGGTCTCCGGCCCCCAGCGGAACCTGGACCGGATCCTTTACACCCTGGAGAACGAGATTCACCACCGGGGGCAGGGGTACATCTACCTGCGGCTCCTCGGCATCGAGCCGCCGCCCTTCTGGGAGCGGTGAGGAGCAGCCTTGCGGGAAAATCAGTCGGGGCAGGCCACACCGGCCTGCCCCGACTGATTCTTCCAGGGCTTCCCCGAGCCCTGACGGCTCGCTCAGCCCAGACCCCTTTCCGACCCCTGGGCCCTGACTCCGGCGGTTTTCCGCCTGACCCCGTCGTCAGCCCGGGCGGCCTTCCCTCAGCCCTGGCGGCCCTCCTCCAGCCGGGCCAGGAGCTTCTGCCGCTCCGCCTCGAAGCCGGGCTTGCCCAGGAGGGCGAACATGTTCCGCTTATAGGCCTCCACCCCGGGCTGGTCGAAGGGGTTGACCCCCAGGAGGTAGCCGCTCACCGCGCAGGCCTTCTCGAAGAAGTAGAGCATCTGCCCCAGGTGCTCCGGGGTGAGGGCCGGCAGGATGACCTGGAGGTTCGGCACCCCGCCGTCCACGTGGGCCAGGATGGTCCCCTCCTGGGCCCGGCGGTTGATGCTGTGGATCGAGGTGCCCGCGAGGTACTCCAGGCCGTCGGCGTTGCCCGGGTCCGAGGGGAGGGTGAGGTCCGCCGGAGGCTCCTCCACCCAGAGCACCGTCTCGAAGAGATGCCGCCGCCCCTCCTGGATGTACTGGCCCAGGGAGTGGAGGTCGGTGGTGAAGTCGGCCGACGCCGGGAAGATCCCCTTGCCATCCTTCCCTTCGCTCTCGCCGAAGAGCTGCTTCCACCACTCGGACACGTAGTGGAGCATGGGCTCGTAGCTCACCAGAAGCTCAATCAGCCGGCCCTTGTGGTAGAGCGCGGTCCGGACCGCGGCGTACTGGTAGGCAGGGTTCTTTTCCAGATCGGCCACCCCGTAGACCTCGGCCCCCCGGGCGGCGCCGGCCAGGAGCCGGTCGATGTCGATCCCCGCCGCGGCGATGGGCAGGAGCCCCACCGCGGTGAGCACCGAGTACCGGCCGCCCACGTCGTCGGGGACCACGAAGCGCTCGTAGCCCTCGGCCTCCGCGAGTTGCCGGAGGGCCCCCCTGGCCCGGTCGGTGGTGACGTAGATCCGGCGCCGGGCCTCTTCCTTGCCGTACTTCCGCTCCATGAAGGCCTTGACCAGCCGGAAGGCCACCGCCGGCTCGGTGGTGGTGCCGCTCTTGGAGATGACGTTCACTGCCACCTCCTGCCCCTCCAGCATCTCCAGGACCCGCTGGAGGTAGGTGCTGGAGAGGTTGTGGCCGGCGTAGTAGATGGCCGGGCCGGGCCGCCGGTCCCGGGGCAGCAGGTTGTGGAAGGGGTGGCCCAGGGCCTCGATCACCGCCCGGGCGCCCATGTAGCTGCCGCCGACGCCGACCACCACCAGGGCGTCCGCCTGCTCCCGGATCCGGGCCGCCGCCGCCTTGATCCGCTCCAGTTCCTCCCGGTCCGGCCGGAGGGGCAGGTCCACCCAGCCGATGAAGTCACTCCCCTGGCCCTGGCGGCTGTGGAGCCGCTCGTGGGCCAGCCGGACCGCCGGGGCCAGGTACTCCAGTTCGTGCTCCGACAGGAAGGGGCGCGCCCCCTGGTAGGAGAACCTCAGTTCGGACACTGGCTATCCCTCCCGGATGATTCCCTCGCCACATTAGCCCATCCGGGGCGGATTTGGCAAGTCTATCCCTTCACGAAAGATGGGCTGGGCCGGCCTGCCGGCCGGCCCGGTCAGTCGGCGGCCTCCTCCGGGGCCCTCTCCATCGCCCCCAGACGCCGGTGGCGAACCGCCTGGGAGAGCGCCGCGGCCCCCGCGACGGCGGCGGCACAGCCCAGCACCGTCACCCAGGGCGCCCCGGCGGCGCCGAGGATCGCCCCGCCGAGGCGGACGGAGTGGTGGACGAGGCCCCCCACCAGGAAGGCGGTGGCCACTGCGGCCAGCCAGATGAGCGCCCCCTCTGCCCGGCCCCGTTCCTTGAGCAGCACCAGGGTGGAGGCGATGCAGGGGACAAAGAGGGTGATGGTCGCCAGGGCCGTCACCGTCTGGGCGGGGGTGAGAGGCATGGTGCTCATCCCCACTGCGCCGAAATCCCGGCGGACAAAGCCCATGACGAAGGCCGTGGCCGCCTCCCGGGGCAGGCCGAGCCACCCTTCGGTGAGGGGCGCCAGCCAGCCCTGCACCGCGGTCAGGATGCCGGTGACCTCCAGCACCCCCAGGACCAGGGCGCCCAGCGCGAAGAGGGGCGTCGCCTCGGTGAGGAAGTGCCGGGTCCGGACCCAGGTCTTGAGGAGCACATTCCGGGGCTCGGGAAGGCGCAGGGGCGGGAGGTCCAGGAAGAGGGGCGGCGCCTCCCCGGGGAGGAGGGCGTCCAGGAGGAGCCCGGCGCTCACGAAGACCGTCAGCACCACCAGGGCGTAGAGGAGGGTCGACCCCACCCCCGCTCGGGCCAGGAGCAGGGTCACCACCCCCAGCTGGGCCGAGCAGGGGACCGCCAGAGCCAGGAGGTAGGTGGCCAGCCGTCGCTCCCGCTCGGAGCTGAGCATCCGGGTGGTGATGACCGCCATGGTGACGCAGCCCAGGCCCAGGATGAGGGGAATGATGGCCTTGCCGTTCAGGCCGATAGCCCCCATCACCCGGTCGAGGAGCGTCGCGATCCGGGGGAGGTACCCGGTGTCCTCCAGGATGGAGAGGACCAGGTAAAAGGCTGCCACCAGGGGCAGGATGACGCCGACCACGTAGGTCACCGTCATGGTGAGGACGCCGAACTCACCGGCCAGGACCCGGAAGAGGGGTGACTCCTCCCCCACCAGCCGGCCGACCAGGTCCCGGACCAGAGGCTCGTAGTACCGCTGCATGAGCCCTTCTTCCAGGAGGCCGACCAGGCTGCCGGCCACCCCCTCCCCCACCGCCTTGTAGGTGAGCCAGAGGAGCCCGGCCAGGATCGGCAGCCCCGGGAAGGGCCGGATGAGGAGCCGGGAGAGCCGGTCGCCCCAGGTCTCCTGAGCCGGAAGGGAGACGACCCGGGCGCAGATGCCCTCCACCCGCTCCCGCCGGGCCCGGTAGAGTTCATCCCGGAAGGGCCGGGGCTCTTCCCCCCAGCGCCCGGCCACCTCCGGGTCGCCTTCGAGGATCAGCAGGGCCTCCGGCCGGGGGATCGCCGGGGGCAGGTCGCCAAGGCGCCGGATCACAGCCGGGGTCGGCCGCCCGGGGGCAGCCCGGGAGACCGCCTCCGCCAGCCGGTCCACCCCCCGGCCGGTCCGGGCGACGATGGGCACCACCGGCACCCCGAGTTCCCGGCTGAGCCCCTCCACGTCGATGCGAAGCCCCAGGGCCTCGGCCTCGTCCATCATGTTGAGGGCCACCACGATGGCAAGCCCGGCGTCGATCAGTTGCTGGGTTAGGAACAGGTCCCGCTCCAGGTGGGTGGCGTTCACCACGTTGATCACCCGGCGGGCCCCCAGGAGGATGTCCCGGGCCACCTGCTCCTCAGGGTTGAAGGAGGAGAGCCCGTAAACCCCGGGGGTGTCCACCAGGGTCTCACTCCCCCAGCGCCCCCAGGTGATCTCCAGGGTGGTACCGGGGTAGTTGGAGACTTCCGCATAGGCGCCGGTGAGCCGCTGGAAGAGGAGCGACTTGCCGGCGTTGGGGTTGCCCGCCAGGGCGATGAAATCCGGCGGCAGTGGGAGGGCTCCACCCGTTCCCCGGGCATGGACACTGTGGCAACATTGCGACATTTCCTCGCACCTCCGGGCGGCCACCCGCCGCCATAACTCCCGCTCGCGGACCGGGCGCGCCGGCCCGCCGGGCACGGTCAGCGCACCAGGCGGATCCGGATGCGCCGGACGCGATCAGCGCACCAGGTGGACCCGGATCCGCCGGGCCAGGCTCCGGCCGACGGCCACCCGCTGCCGCTGCCGGCGGACGAGGATCGGTCCCCCGGGGATGACCTCCTCCAGGGCGACCTCCTCCCCCTCGCCGATGCCCATCCGGAGCGCCAGCAACCGGAACTCGGGATCGGCAATCCGTTCGATCCGAACCTTCTCACCGGTCCGGGCTTCCGCCAGGGTCATGGCAGCCTGCCTCCGTTTCGTGGCCCATCGGTGGGGATTTTCGGACAACAATATGGATTCTCATGGCAGATAGTGAGAATCGTTCTCAGTGAAAATCCATCACCTTTAGCATCGCGCCGCCAGCCCCGGCCGGCAAGTGACGAAAAAGTACTAAGGCGCCCGTCCGAATGCCGGCGGCCCAAGGGCTCCGGCGGAGTCCCGATCCGAGGCGGGGGTGCTGTCTCTCCGTGGTGTACGGATGGCTGCCCCGGTGCGATGCAGGGGCGGCTACCTCGGTGCGATGCAGGCACGGCAATCCCGGCCCAATGCTGCAAAAAAGAACGGGCTGCAGGCAAATCGTCACCTGCAGCCCGCTTCGTATCCCTGGCGGATGGGGAGGGATTCGAACCCTCGAGTCAGGTTTAACCCCGACTACACGATTTCCAGTCGTGCCCCTTCGACCACTCGGGCACCCATCCGTCTGCCTGCCTCCGATGGGCCACCTACGGCCATCGACACTTGTTTATTGTAGGGCTCCCCGGGCCGCCTGTCAACCACCCCCGGCCCGCCGGGGGCGGCGACCCTACCGGGCCGCCGCCTGGTCGTCGGCCGGGAGCACCTCGTGGTCCACGTACCGCTCGCCCTTGAGGGCGCTGATCAGGTTGATGGCCACCCGGGCGCCGTCCCCGGCGGTGATGATGGTGTGCACGCTCGTCCCGGCGCAGGTGCCCGCAGCCCAGATCCCGGGGACGCTCGTACGGCCCTCGGCGTCCACCACGACCACTTCCTTGATCCGGGGCTCCGTCCCGGGGCGAATCGTCGCCCCCGCCTTCCGGGCCAGGTCAAGGTTGACGCCCAGGCAGAGGATCACCTGCCGGGCCTGCCACTCCTGGCCGCCCTCCCCCCGGAGCACAAAGCCCCCGTCCCGGGGCTCCAGCTCCGTCACCCGGGCGGTCACCACCTCCGCCCCGGCCCGGGAGGCCTGCTCCTTGCCCAGGCGCACCAGGTCCGGGCCCCGGAGCCCCTCGGGGAAGCCCAGGTGGTTGGGAATGAAGGCCCGCCGGGTGATGCTCTGGTCCGCGTCCACCAGAAGGGTCTTCAGCCCCGCCCGGGCAGTGAAGGTCGCCGCGCTGGCGCCGGCGGGGCCGCCGCCAATCACTGCCACGTCGTACAACTGGCATCCACCTCCGGAGAGATCCGAAAGGGCAACCGGGGTCGTCCCCGGCCCGATACTCATCATGATACAGTGGCTGCAAAAATTCAAGGGAACGGAACAGCGAGCCGGCAGGGCCCGCCCCGGTTCCCTGCCGGGGCAAGGGCTGGCCCCGGTGCCCCGTTCCGGCGGGGCCCGCCCCGGCTCCCCGCCGCGGCTTTTCCCCCGGACCCGGGCTATGATAGCATAAAGGGGAACGGCAGACGCGAGCGGGGGCTGGCACATGACCACGCCGAGCATGGAAGACTACCTTGAGACCATCTTCGCGCTGGTCCATCGCAAGGGATACGCCCGGGTCAGCGACATCGCGGAAAAGCTGGGCCTGCAGCCCTCTTCCGTGACCAAGATGGTCCAGCGCCTGGCCGACGCGGGTTATGTGCACTACGAGCGCTATCGGGGCCTGGTGCTCACCGAGGCCGGCGCGGCCCTGGGGGAAGCGCTGCAGGAACGGCACCGGATGCTGGCCGAGTTCCTGCGGCTCATCGGCGTGCCGGAGGAGACGATCCACAAGGACGTGGAGGGCATCGAGCACCACGTCAGCCCCGTCACCCTGGCCCGGCTGGAAGCCCTGGTTCAGTGGTTCCGTGCCAACCCGCCGGCCCGGGAGGCTCTGGCCAGGTTCCAGCCGCTGGCAACTCCTCCCGTGAACCAGGAGTCCTCCCCCGAAGAGCCAGCCCAGCCCGATGAAGTGCGATCTGGAAAGTAAGGAAGGTCCCGCCGGATCCCCGGCGGGACCTCTTGCGTCTCCGGACCCGTGTCGGACCGGGCTGCGTCTCCAGGCTCCTGTCTAGCCGCTGGCCCGGGCTGCCTGCTCCGGCTCCGGTTCCTGCTCCTGGGCCACCGCCACCGGGTCGGCGGGATCCCCGAGGGCAGCCTGGTCCGCCGCTTCCCCCTGGGCGGAGGCCTCGGCCTGGGATGCCCCCTCCCCCTGGGCCGCCAGGTCCGGCGGCCCCTGGGTCAGCAGCCGCTGGAGCCGCTCCCGGGCCGCTGCGGAGCCCACCACCATCAGCAGGTCCCCCTCTTCGAGGGTGAAGTCCGGGCCCGGGGAGTACAGCTCCTCGCCCTTCCGGAAGACCGCGATCACCGTGCAGCCGGTGTGGTTCCGGAGCCGGGCCGAGGCCAGGGTGCGGCCGACCAGCCACGACCCGGGGGGCACCTCCACCTCCTCCACCTTCCGGGCAGCGGCCATGGCCCGGCTGGTGAGGGCGGCCATCCGGGCGCCCACTTCCTCGATCCGGGCGTCCAGTTCCCGGCGCCGGGCCAGGAGTTCCGTCATCTCCGCCTGCAACTCCGCCAGAGCCGTGGTGGTCTGCAGGCTCTCCAGGAACTCCGCGGCCAGTTCCCGGGAGACGACCCGGATGCCGCTGCCGGGGATGGCCCGCACCACCCCGTGGTCGTGGAGGATGGCGATGGCCCGGCGGATCGTCTCCGGCGAGACCTTATAGGTTCCCGCCAGGTGCGAGCGGCCCAGGATCCGATCTCCTTCCCGGTATTCCCGGTTGACGATGCGACGCGCGATGTCGACCGCGATCTCCTCGTACCGAGCCCCTGCGCCGCGTTCCCGCTTCGACATACCCATCCCTCGATTGCGGCCATTCCTCTTCGGGCCTGATCGTAGCAAACCCCTCGGCCTGGGGCAAGGCCGCGCCGGCTCTAGGTCAATAAGTGTGGAACGGCGGTCAGCCAAGCCAAGGGTACAAAGGCAAGGAGCATCTTCCGCACATAAACCTTGCGGTTCCGGAAGCCGTAACTGATACGCTTGAGCAGCTTGATCTTGGTGTGTACACCCTCGGTGTAGCCGTTGGAGACCCGGTAGCGGTGGTAGGCGAGAATGGCCTCCCGCCAGCGGCGGAGCGTG
>QGUP01000411.1 GCA_003242505.1 Bacillota bacterium | reverse complement strand
TGACCCGGGACGGGGCCGGGGTGCCCCCCCCCCGGCGGCCCGGGCCCTCCGGGCCGCCGGCGAGGTGGCCCGGGAGACCGCAGTGCCGGCCTACGCGGTGGGGGGCTTTGTCCGGGACCTGCTGCTGGGCTGGCCGGTGCTGGACGTGGACATCGTCGTGGAGGGGGACGGCATCGCCTTTGCCCGGCGGCTGGCGGAGCGGCTGGGGGGCCGGGCGGAGCCCATCCCCCGGTTCGGCACCGCCCACGTCTACGACGCCGAAGGGTTCCGGGTGGACGTGGCCACCGCCCGGCGGGAGCTGTACGCCTACGCCGCCGCCCTGCCCGAGGTGGAGGAGGCGGACCTGCGGGAGGACCTCTACCGCCGGGACTTCACCATCGGGGCGATGGCCATCCGCCTCACCCCCGAAGGGCTCGGGGAACTGGTGGACTTCTTCGGCGGCTACCGGGACCTCCGGGAGGGGCTCGTCCGGGTGCTCCACTCCCTCAGCTTTGTGGAGGACCCCACCCGGATCCTCCGGGCCGCCCGGTTTGCCGGCCGGTACGGGATGCGGCTGGAGCCTGAGACCGAGCGCCTCGCCCGGGAGGCGGTGGCCGGCGGGTTCCTCGAGCGGGTGACCGGGGAGCGGCTCCGGAACGACCTCGTCCGGCTCCTCCAGGAGCCCCAGGCCCCGGCCTGCCTCCGGGTCCTTCGGGATCTGGGGGCCCTGGAGCACCTCCTGCCCGAGGTGCGCTGGACCGGCGAAACGGAGGCTCTCGTGGATAGGGTGCGGGAGTGCCTGGCCGGGGCGGGTGCGGCGCCGGAAGCAGGCTCAGGCGGTGGGGCCGGGGCGGACCCGGCAGTTCCGGCGCTGCCCCCGGCGGCAGCGGCCCTCGCCCGGGAGGTCGAGGCCTGGCGGCTCTACCTGGCGGCCCTGCTGGTGGGCGAGGGCGGATACCATTCCGCTCAGCGCTCCGGCCAGCCCGCAAAGTCCGCCCAGGAAGGCGATCGCCCGCCGGACGGCGGTGATCCGGACGCCTCCGTCAGGGCCCGGGCCGAGGCTCTGGCGGAACGGCTCCGGCTCAGCCGCCGGGACCGGAAGATCCTGTTCGGGGCGGTGGCCGGGGTGGC
Organism: Bacillota bacterium; assembly: GCA_003242505.1. Taxonomy (GTDB): domain Bacteria; phylum Bacillota; class Sulfobacillia; order Symbiobacteriales; family ZC4RG38; genus ZC4RG38. Next base: position 1,718 of record QGUP01000411.1, on the reverse strand, counting down.
CGCGGCCCTGGCGGCGCTTTCCCGGCCCGACCTCCGGCCGTCCCAGGTCGTCGACACCCTGGAGGGGCGACCGCCGGAGGGGCTCTTGCTTCTCTGGCTCCTCGGGGAGCGGACTCCGGCCCGGGACTGGGTGGAGCGGTACTGGTCGGAACTGCGCCACATCCGGCCGGCCATCACCGGGGAGGACCTGCGCCAGGCGGGGCTGCCTCCGGGGCCGGCATACGCCCTCGCCCTGGGTGCGGCCCGGGCGGCTCGGCTCGACGGCCGGGCCGTTGGCCGGGAGGCGGAACTGGCGGTGGCCCTCGACGCAGCCCGGGAAGCCATGGCCCGGGAAGCCGGGGCTGGACCGGAGGCGCAGCGGCTGCGGTGACCGGGCAGGGGTGCGCCGGCATCGCTGAGCCCACGGCGCACCGGCCAGGCAGTGAGAAGGAGGGGCACCGTTGGACGTCATCCGTCTGATCCTGAGCATCCCCGGGCTCGTCCTGGGCCTGTCCTTTCACGAGTTTGCCCACGCCTGGGTGGCCGACCGTTTCGGCGACCCCACTCCCCGGAACCAGGGGCGACTCACCCTCGACCCCCGGGCCCACTGGGACTGGTTTGGGGCGCTGATTTTCCTCCTCTCCGGCGGGCAGTTCGCCTGGGCCCGGCCGGTCCAGGTCAACGTCTGGCGGCTCCGGCCCCGGTATGCGGGGGAACTGGCGGTGGCTCTCGCCGGGATCGCCATGAACACCCTCCTGGCCATCGTACTGTTGATCGGGTCAGAACTGCTGGACCCGGTACTGCCCGCTGGTCCGGGCGGGGCGGGCCGGTTCCTGGTGCAGGCCGTCCGGTACGCTGGGTTCATCAACCTCGGGCTGGCCGTGTTCAACTTCCTGCCGGTGCCCCCCCTGGACGGGTGGCGGTTCTTCAGCCGGCTGGTACCCGGCTTCAGCCGCAGCCGGATCGCCTTCTACCTGGACCAGTACGGCATGTTCTTCCTCATGCTGCTCCTCATCCTCGACCGGAGCGGCCAGATTGTCCGGTTGCTTCTCACACCCTTCATCTGGCTCATTGGCGGCATCGTCAACGGTGTGGTGGGGCTGGTGCTCGATCTCGTCGGCTAACGGGGGCTGAAGGACCGCAGGACTGCCGCCCTTCGAGTGGCCGCTGCCCGCCGCCCTGCCGGCGGCCGCCTTGTTCCCCAGGGGATCGGGCGGTAAACTAGAGAAAGATGGCAGCGGTCACATTTGCAGGGGAGTGAGGCGGCGGGTGACGGTGGTGTCAGCCCCGGAGCGGACCGGCCAGGGGACCGAGTGGCGGGGGCTGCCGGTGCGGCTCGACGCCTTCGAGGGCCCGCTGGACCTGCTGCTGTACCTCATCCGCCGGGAAGAGGTCAGCATCTACGACATTCCCATCGCCCGGATTACCGAGCAGTACCTGGCCTACATCGCCGACCTGTCGGACCTGGACATCGACCGGGCCGCGGAGTACCTGGTGATGGCGGCCACGCTTCTGCAGATCAAGGCCCGCACCCTCCTGCCCCGGCCGCCCCGGCCGGAGCCGGAGCCCGAGGGGACCTGGGAAGAGGAGGAGGACCCCCGGGCGGAACTGGTCCGGCAACTGGAACTCTACGCCCTCTACAAGGAGGCAGCCCGGGAGCTGGCCCGGCGGGAGGCGCAGGCCCAGCGGGTCTGGACCCGGGGCTGTTACCCGGAGCCGCCGGGGGGACTGTCCTTATA
>QGUP01000410.1 GCA_003242505.1 Bacillota bacterium | reverse complement strand
CGTAGACGGCGTCGCCCAGGTAGGCCAGGGCCAGGGGCGGGTACTGCTCCGGGTGGCCGTAGGGGCCGAAGATGGGCGGAAAACCGCTCATGCCCGCCGCCACCGGACCCCGGTGGGGGTGTCCTCCAGGATGATCCCCATGGCCCGGAGCTGGTCCCGGATCCGGTCGGCCTCGGCAAAGTTCCGGGCCTTGCGGGCGGCCTGGCGGAGGGCAATGAGCCGCTCGATCTCGGCATCCAGGCTCTCTTCCTCCGCCAGGGCGGAGCCGAGGAGCCCCAGCACCCCGCCCAGTTCCCGGAAGAGGGCCAGGGCCTCCTCCGCCAGGGCCCGGCTGGCCCCCGGGCCGATCCGCCGGTTGCACTCGGTGGCCAGGTCAAAGAGGACCGCCTGGGCCAGAGCGGTATTCAGGTCGTCGTCCATGGCCTCCTGGAACCGCTGCCGGAACCGGGCGATGAGGTCGGCCAGGAGGTCCCGCTCCTGGTCCGAGGCCTCGGCCCGCTCCGCGGTCCGGGCCAGGTGCCGGAGGTTGTGGACCGCGTTGTGCAGCCGCTCCAGGCCGCTCTTCGCCGCGGCCACCAGGTCGTCGCTCCACTCCAGGGGCTTGCGGTAGTGAGCGGAGAGGAGGTAGAACCGGACCACCTCGCCGCTGTACCGCTGGAGCACGTCCCGGAGGTACCAGAAGTTCCCCTCGGACTTGGACATCTTCGTGCCGCCGACGGTCAGCATCCCGTTGTGGATCCAGAACCGGGCCAGGGGCCGGCCGGTCACCGGCTCGGACTGGGCGATCTCGTTCTCGTGGTGGGGAAAGATCAGGTCCTCCCCGCCGGCGTGGATGTCGAGGGTGTCCCCGAGGTACCGCCGGGCCATCACCGAGCACTCGATGTGCCAGCCGGGCCGGCCCTTGCCCCAGGGGGAGTCCCAGGCGATCTCATCCTCTTTCTGGAACTTCCAGAGGGCAAAGTCCATCGGGTGCTCCTTCTGGGCGCTCACCTCCACCCGGGCCCCGGCCTGGAGTTCGGCCAGGTTCCGGTTGGAGAGCTTGCCGTAGTCGGGCTTCCGGGTCACCCGGTAGTAGACCCCGTCCCCGGGGATGACGTAGGCAAAGCCCAGGGCTTCCAGGGCGGCGATGTGCTCGATGATCTCCGGGATGTGGTCGGTCACCCGGGGGTGGACGTCCGCCCGCTCCACCCCCAGGGCGTCCGCGTCCTGGAAGTACTCGGTGATCATCTGGTCCGCCAGTTCCCGCTCGCCGATGCCGAGCTGCCGGGCCCGGCGGATGATCTTGTCGTCGACGTCGGTGAAGTTCTGGACGAAGGTGACCTGGTAGCCCTTGTACCGCAGGTAGCGGCGGAGGGTGTCCGCCACCACCAGGTTGCGGGCGTTGCCGATGTGGATCCGGTCGTAGACCGTGGGCCCGCAGTTGTAGAAGGTCACCCGCCCGGGGACCAGGGGTGTGAAGGGCTCCAGGGTACGGGTCAGGTCATTGTGCAGCCTCACGGGGGATTTCCTCCTTCGCCTCCTGCAGGGCCCGCAGCCGCTCCACCTCGGCCTCCAGGGCCTTGACCCGGGCCTGCAGCCGGGCGAGTTCCTTGGTGGTGACCTCCAGAATGCTGCCCACGGGGTCCGGGAGGTTCACATGATCCAGGAGATCCACCTTGCGGCCATCCCGCCGGACGATCCGCCCGGGGTTGCCCACCACGGTGCAGTTGGGGGGCACATCCCGCAGGACCACCGCGCCGGCCCCGATCTTGCAGTTGTCGCCGATGGTGATGGCTCCAAGGATCCGGGCCCCGGTGCCGATCACCACGTTGTTCCCGATGGTGGGATGCCGCTTGCCCTTCTCCTTGCCGGTGCCGCCCAGGGTCACCCCCTGGTAGATGGTGACGTTGTCCCCGATCTCCGCGGTCTCCCCGATGACCACCCCGGCCCCGTGGTCAATGAAGACCCCCTCCCCGATCTTGGCGCCGGGATGGATCTCGATCAGGGTGAGCCAGCGGGAGATGTTGGAGATGATCCGGGCCAGCAGCTTGAAGTTGTGGTTCCAGAGCCAGTGCGCGATCCGGTGGAACCAGATGGCGTGGAGCCCAGGGTAACAGAGGAGGACCTCCAGGAGACTCCGGGCCGCCGGATCCCGCTCGAAAACCGCCTGGATGTCCCTCCGGATCCTTCTGAACATGGTTATCCCCCTTAAGACGACCAGATTAGCGGGAAATAGATCAGGGTCCGCTCCTGTGCCTGGCACAGAGGCGGACCCGAATGCCCGCGGTTCCACTCTGTTTGGACCCCATCCGGGATCCCACTCGTCACAGGGACGGGTGCCGACCCTGCCGCCATAGCGTGCGGAGCGAGAACATGGCGGCCGTCCGCGCCGATCCCCTGGCCCGATAACGGCGGCCTGCCGTGGGCGACTACTCCCGGCGGAACCGGCCGGATCCGCCGGTTTCGGTCCCAGGCTCCCGGGGGCACTTCCCCACCGGTCCTTTCCGGCCCGGGCTCCGGCCCCGGACCGGCTGGAGGCTCTTCCGGCCGCCGCTTGCAGCCTCGGCGGCGGCTCTCTGTCCGGCGACCGATGGGTACTTCTCCCGTTCCTCGCCGTTCCGATCTTTGGTTAGGCTTGCTTGGATTATAGGGTTACCGGTTCATCCATGTCAAGCCAGGGGTCGTCCCAGCCCTGCCCGGGTCGCCGCCAGGCGCCGGGCCGGCGGCTCAACAGGTGCCGGGCCGGCGGGTCGACCGGCGCCGGGCCGGCCGGTCACTCCCCGGCGATGAGGGCCACCGCGATGGCGGCGATGCCCTCCCCCCGGCCGCGGGCCCCGAGCCCCTCGGTGGG
>QGUP01000409.1 GCA_003242505.1 Bacillota bacterium | reverse complement strand
AAAGCAAGTTTTAACCCTTCAGGGGGGCCCTGGCCAGGCTCAAGCCCGCCTTCGCGGTGGACGGGGTGGTGACCGCGGGGAACGCCTCCCAGATGTCCGACGGCGCCGCGGCGGTGGTGATCATGGCCGCGGAGAAGGCGGAGGCTCTGGGCCTGAAGCCTCTGGCCATCTACCGGAGCTACGCCACCGCGGGGGTGGACCCGGAGATCATGGGCATCGGCCCGGTGGCCGCGGTGCCCAAGGCCCTGGCCAGGGCGGGGGTGCGGCTTCAGGACATCGACCTCATCGAGCTCAACGAGGCCTTCGCCTCCCAGTCCCTGGCGGTCATCCGGCAACTCGAGCTCGACCCCGCCCGGGTCAACCCCAACGGCGGCGCGATTGCCCTCGGCCACCCCCTGGGGTGCACCGGGGCCCGGCAGGTGATCACCCTCGCCTACGAGGCCGCCCGGCGGGGGGCCCGGTACGGCCTGGTGACCATGTGCGTCGGCGGCGGCATGGGGGCTGCCGGGGTCTTCGAGTTCGTCCGGTAAGGGGCGGCTGGGTCCGCTAACTGGCGGTTTCGTCCGCGAACCGGCGCCCCCAGGAGCTTTGGTCACAGACGGCTACGCAGGTTAGAAGGAGGGAACCGCTGTGGCAGTGCGGCACAAAGGTGGCAGCTTTCTCATCGAGTCCGTCCCGGCGGCGGAGGTCTTCACCCCCGAGGACCTGACCCCGGAGCAGCGGGCCATCGCCGAGACCGTCCGGGACTTCGTCGCCCGGGAGGTCCGGCCGTACCTGGACGCGATGGAGCGGCACGAGTTTGAGCACAACGTCCGGCTCCTCCGGCAGGCGGCGGAGCTCGGCCTCACGGGGATCGAGATCCCCGCGGAGTTCGGGGGCCTGGGGCTCGACAAGGTGACCGCCGCGGTGGTGATGGAGAACATGGGGCCCGCGGCCAGCTTCTCCGTCACCTTCGGCGCCCACACCGGCATCGGCACCCTGCCCATCGTCTTCTTCGGCAACCGAGCCCAGAAGGAGAAGTACCTGCCGGCCCTGGCCGCGGGGGAGAAGATCGCCGCCTACGCCCTCACCGAGGCGGGCTCCGGCTCCGACGCCCTGGGGGCCCGGACCACCGCCCGGCTGAGCGAGGACGGCAAGTACTGGATCCTCAATGGCACGAAGCAGTGGATCACCAACGCCGGGTTTGCCGACATCTTCATCGTCTACGCCAAGGTGGACGGGGAGCGGTTCTCCGCCTTCATCGTCGAGCGGGGCTTCCCCGGGGTCTCCACCGGCAACGAGGAGCACAAGGTGGGCATCCGGGGCTCCTCCACCCGCACCCTGATCCTGGAGGACGCCCGGGTGCCCGTGGAAAACCTGCTCTTTGAGGTGGGCAAGGGGCACGTCATCGCCTTCAACATCCTGAACATCGGCCGGTTCAAGCTGGGGGCCGGCTGCACCGGCTCGGCCAAGTACCTCCTGGGCATCGCCGCCCGGTACGCCCAGGAGCGGCACCAGTTCGGCCGGCCCATCGCCCAGTTCCCCCTGATCCAGCAGAAGCTCGCGGAGATGGCCGCCCGGACCTACGCGGCGGAGAGCGTGGTCTACCGGACCGCGGGGCTGCTGGAGGAGGGGCTGGCGGAGATCGACCACACCGCGGAGGACGCGGGGCAGCAGTCCGCCCGGGCGATCCATGAGTACGCGGTGGAGTGCTCCATCAACAAGGTCCTCGGCTCCGAGGTGCTGGACTTCGTCGTGGACGAGGCGGTCCAGATCCACGGCGGGTACGGCTTCATGGAGGAGTACGAGGTGGCCCGGGCCTGGCGGGACGCCCGGATCAACCGGATCTTCGAGGGGACCAACGAGATCAACCGGCTTCTCATCCCCGGCGAGCTGCTGAAGAAGGCCCTCCGGGGGCAGCTGCCCCTGATGCAGGCGGTGATGGGGCTCCAGGACGAGCTTCTCGGGCTGATGCCGCCCATCTTCGAGGGGGCCGAGCCCCTGGAGCAGGAGAAGTGGCTGGTGGAGGCGGCCAAGAAGATCACCCTGATGGTGGCCGGCCTCGGGGTGCAGAAGTACCAGCAGCAGGTGGAGCGGGAGCAGGAGTTCCTGGCGGGGGTGGCGGACCTCATCATCGAGACCTTCGCCATGGAGAGCAGCCTCCTCCGGGCGCTCAAGGCCCTGGACCGGGACGGGGCCGAGGCCGCGGCGGCCAAGGTGGACCTGGCCACCTTCTACCTCCACGACGCCTTTGCCCGGGTGGAGCAGATCGCCCGGAACCTCCTGGCCTCCCTCTCCGAGGGGGAGGAGCTCCGGACCCAGCTGGCCATCCTCCGGAAGCTTGGCCGCCGGGACCCCATCAACCGGGTGGCCCTCGGCCGGCGGATCGCCCAGCGGGTGCTGGCCGCAGGCGGGTACGCGGTGTAGCCGGGGCACCCGGGGCGGCCGGCGCCGGGCCTCCGCGGGGCGCCGGGGCCGGTGGACAGGCGCCGGCCGTGGAAGGGGAAGCGAGCCCCTGGGCTGCGGTAAGCCCAGGGGCTCGCTCCCCCTTTGTGTTTCCGGCCCCGGGCCGGGAGCCCTGCGGGGGAGTTGAACCACCCCGGAGGGTCGCCCCGGAACCCCCCTAAGGGGCGGCGCTCGGAGTCCCTCAGGGGGCGGCGCTGGGAACCCTTCAGGGCGTGGTGGCGCCGGGGGAGCCGGCCGGCCCGGCCGGGGGACCCGCCGGCCCGCCGGGTGTACCGGCCGGGCCCTCCGGCGGCGCGCCGCCGGCGGCGGGGGCGGCGCCCGGCGTGGCCCGCGCGACGGGCCCCCTGGCCATGGGAGCGGCCAGGTCCCGGAGCTCGTCGGGGGAGTCTGTGGCAGGCCGTCCGGC
>QGUP01000028.1 GCA_003242505.1 Bacillota bacterium | reverse complement strand
CCTTTCCGGGTGCCCATACCTGGCAGGGAAACACCCCTTCCCATTCCGAACAGGGCCGTTAAGCCTGCCAGGGCCGAGGGTACTGGGGGCCCAGCCCCCGGGAGAGTAGGTCGGTGCCCGGAGTGAAATTGCGGCGGGCGCAATGGCCCGCCCAGGTGCGGGGTTAGCTCAGTTGGTAGAGCGCCACCTTGCCAAGGTGGAGGCCGCCGGTTCGAGTCCGGTAACCCGCTCCAGACAACGGAAAAGGGGGAGCCATCTCCCCCGCATATGGGCGGTTAGCTCAGTGGGAGAGCGCTTGACTCACATTCAAGAGGTCAGAGGTTCGAATCCTCTACCGCCCACCACCAGAAAAGCGCCAGGCTGGCCATCAGCCTGGCGCTTTTCTACCTGCCTGCAACCCGTGCGGGTGTGCACGTCTAACAGTACAATAGAAATGTCGCCACAAATGCCAAGCCTCACCCCGCGGTGGCGACCGGAGGCGGAGACGCTACAAATGCCTGGCCTCGCCCCCGGGGCGAGGCCGCAATCAGAAGCCGGCTTTCCGAGGCGAGGCAGGTGGGAGGGAGGAGTGGCGGCGATGCAAGGCACGGTGACAGCGCCTACCGCTCCCCTGCCCCAGGTGCGGGGCCTGCCGGTGGTTGGCTTGCTGCCCGCCTTCCGCCGGGACCCCCTGGGGACCCTGACGGAGATTGTCCGGCGGTACGGGCCGCTGGTCTGGGCCCGGTTCGGGCGGGTGGAGTTTCTGCTGGTCCATGAGCCGGAGTACATCGAGGAGGTCCTGGTGCGCCAGCACCGGCGCTTCCGCAAGGGCCCGGGGTTCGAGGCGATGCGGGCCGCCCTGGGGGACGGCCTCCTTACCAGTGAGGGGGAGTTCTGGCTCCGGCAGCGGCGCCTGGCCCAGCCGGCCTTCCACCGGGCCCAGGTCGCCGCCTACGGCGAGACCATGGTGGCCTACGCCCGGCGGCATGTTGAGGCGTGGCAGGACGGGGAGACCCGGGACCTGGCGGCGGAGATGATGCGGCTGACCCTGGCCATCGCCGCCAAGACCCTCTTCAACGTGGACATTGAGGCCGAGGCCGGCCGCATCGGCCGGGCCCTGGACGTGGCCATGGCGGCCTTTGTGGCCCGCACCCGTTCCCTGCTGCCCCTGCCGGATTCCCTGCCCACCCCTACCAACCTCCGGTTCCGCCGGGCCCTGGCGGACCTGGATGCGGTGGTCTACGGCATCATCGCCCAGCGCCGGGCCAGCGCCGAGGACCCGGGGGACCTCCTCTCCATGCTCATGCAGGCCCGGGACGAGGAAGGCCGGGGCATGACCGACCGCCAGCTCCGGGACGAGACCCTCACCCTGCTCCTGGCCGGCCACGAGACCACGGCTGTGGCTCTCACCTGGACCTGGTACCTCCTGGCCCAGCACCCGGAGGTCCTCCGGCGGCTCCGGGCGGAACTGGAGGAGGTTCTGGGCGACCGGGATCCGGGGGCCGAGGATCTGCCCCGGCTTCCGTACACCCAGGCGATCGTCCGGGAGGGTCTGCGCCTCTACCCGCCGGCCTGGGTCCTGAGCCGCCAGGCGGTGGAGCCCTTCGAGCTGGGGCCGCACCGGTTCCCCGCCGGAACGCCGGTGCTCATCTCCCAGTGGGTGGTCCACCGGGACCCCCGGTGGTACGAGGAGCCCGAGGCCTTCCGGCCCGAGCGCTGGCTGGGCGATGAGGCCCGGCGGCTACCGGCCTTCGCCTACTTCCCCTTCGGGGGCGGCCCGAGGCGATGCATCGGCGAGGGCTTTGCCCTCCAGGAAGCGGCCCTGGTGCTGGCGGTGATGGCCCGGCGTTTTGACGTGGAGCTGCTCCCCGGCGCCCGGGTGGAGCCGGAGCCGCAGGTCACCTTGCGGCTCCGGCATGGGCTCCCGGTGCGGCTGCGCCGGCGGCAGGGGTAGGGCACCCCGAGGACCTGGAGAGGTGGCGGGATGGATGAGCGAAGGAAATGAACCGATCCGGCCCAGCCCGGGCCCCGCTGCCCAGGGCCCGACCAGCGGCACGGCCCAGGGCGGCCCACCGGCCATCGTCACCGTTGGCCTGACCCGGCGGTTCGGCACCTTCACCGCGGTCGATGGGCTCGACCTGACGGTGCCCGCCGGGTCGATCTTCGGCCTGCTGGGCCCCAACGGCGCCGGCAAGAGCACCACCATCAAGATGCTGACCACCCTGCTGCCGCCCACGGGGGGAACCGCCCGGGTCGCGGGCTTCGACGTGGTGCGGGAGCCGACCCAGGTGCGGCGCCGCATCGGCTACGTGCCGCAGCTGGTCTCGGCCGACGGGTCCCTGACCGCCTATGAGAACCTGATGGTGATGGCCAAGATCTACGGGGTGCCCCGGGCCGAGCGGCGAGACCGGGTCCTCCAGGTGCTGGAGTTCATGGGCCTCCGGGACGTGGCCCATACCCTGGTCTCCCGGTTCTCCGGCGGCATGGTGCGCCGCCTCGAGATCGCCCAGTCCATGCTCCACCGGCCGGCGGTGCTCTTCCTCGACGAGCCCACGGTGGGCCTGGACCCCGTTGCCCGCCGGAGCGTCTGGGAACACGTCCAGCGGCTGCGCCGGGACTACGGCACCACCATCCTGGTGACGACCCACTACATGGACGAGGCGGATCAGCTCTGCGATTGGGTGGCCATCATGCACCGGGGCCGGGTGGTGACGGTGGGGACGCCGGCCGAGCTCAAGGCGGCGGTGGGGCCCGACGCCACCCTGGACGACGTCTTTGCCCACTTCACGGGCAGTTCCATTGCCGAGGGAGGGAGTTACCGCGATGCCGTCCGCGCCCGTCGCGTCGCCCGCCGGCTTGGCTAGCCACGAACCGGCGCCCGCCGGCGGACTTGCCGGCGGTCACAGCGCCCGCCCGACCCCTGGCGCCTTGGTCGCCGCCGCCCTGGAGTTTTTGACCCAGACCCTGGCGGTGACCGAGGCGGAGGTCCGCAAGCTGCGCCGGGACCCGACCGAACTCTTTACCCGTGCTGTCCAGCCGACGTTGTGGCTCCTGGTCTTCGGCAACGTGATGGGCCGGATCCGGGGGGTACCCACGGGTGACCTGAGCTACCGGGACTTCATGGCCCCCGGCATCCTGGCCCAGAGCGCCCTGTTCATCTCCATCTTCTACGGCATCTCGGCCATCTGGGAACGGGACATGGGCATTCTCCAGAAGTACATGGTCAGCCCTGCCCCCCGCACCGCTCTGGTGCTGGGTAAGGCCCTCTCCGCCGGAGTCCGGGGGCTCATCCAGGCGCTGATCATCTATCTCCTGGCGCTGGCGGTGGGCATCCATGTCCGCTTCTCGCCGCTGGCGATCCTCGGGGTGTTCGGGACGACCCTTCTCGGCTCCATGGTCTTCTCGCTTCTCTCCCTCAACCTGGCGTGCCTGGTCCGGACCCGGGAGCGGATGATGGGCATCGGCCAGCTCCTGACCATGCCCCTATTTTTCGCCAGCAACGCCATCTATCCGCTGGACCTGATGCCCGCCTGGCTCCGGGTCCTCTCCCGCATCAACCCCCTTACCTACGAGGTGGACGCCCTGCGGGCGATGATGCTGGTCGGAGGCCGGAGCACCTTCGGCCTCGGGGTAGACTTCGGGGTGCTGGTCCTCGCCCTGGTCCTTCTGGTCTGGCTCTCCGCCCGGATGTACCCCCGGATCGTGTGGTGATTTTCCCCTGCCGGCAGCTGGCGACCCCTCGCGGGGGCGCGGTCGTGCCATAATCTACGGGGCGGCCAGAAGATGGGCGGGGGCGGCGAGCAAGTGGGCGCCGCCACGGATGGTTGGCGGCAAGGATGCGGCCGGTGGTGTCGTCCACCGCAGCGAGGAGGGGCAGGATGGGCCTGCGTCCCTCCCGCCAGTCGTGCCGACTGGGTCTGGGCGAGTTCGACGGCAAGTTGGCGAATGTGGTTGGGGATGTGATGTGGCCGTCCAGGACCTTCTGCAACACCAGCACTCGGCGAAGTTCCGTCTGTGACAAGGTCACTCGCTCCTGCTTCATAGGTGACATTTTCACTGACGAGTTCTAGGGTGACAATATCACAGACGGATCACATCACGAGCCAGCCCCCCTTGACGACCGCCTGCACGACCTCGTATACTCTACAGTGCGTCGGCGCCTCAGGGGGTTGCACCCCGGCACCTGCCGCCGGGAGCCCCGCCCCTGCCGGTTCCAGCAAGGCAGGGGTTGCAATCCGGAATGCGACATGCTATGATAAAAGGCGCTGACGCTGCCAGGACCCGCGAAGCAGCGGAAGCACATGGGGCTATAGCTCAGTTGGGAGAGCGCCAGAATCGCACTCTGGAGGTCAGGGGTTCGAGTCCCCTTAGCTCCACCAGACGCGGACCTGCTTCGCAGGTCCCGCCCATGCGGAGGCGTGGTGTAGAGGCCTAACATACTGCCCTGTCACGGCAGAGATCGCGGGTTCGAATCCCGTCGCCTCCGCCAAAGCGGCTGCCGCAAGGCAGCCCTACACTGGGGATTGGGGTAACGGTAGCCCGCCTGACTCTGGATCAGGTAGTCTTGGTTCGAATCCAAGATCCCCAGCCAGCTTCCCTTCCCTTTTGGCCCCATCGTCTAGTGGCCTAGGACACCGCCCTCTCACGGCGGAAACCCGGGTTCGAATCCCGGTGGGGTCACCACTCCCGACACCCTCTTGAAATCCAAGTTGGTCCGCGCTATCATCATCAGTGCCGGAACAACGTGCGGATGTGGCGGAACTGGCAGACGCGCTAGATTCAGGGTCTAGTGGCCGTTGAGGCCGTGGGGGTTCAAATCCCTCCATCCGCACCAGCATGTGCGCCCTTAGCTCAGTGGATAGAGCGTTGGCCTCCGGAGCCAAAGGCCGCAGGTTCGAATCCTGCAGGGCGCACCAGATCGGGCTGTGGCGCAGCTTGGTAGCGCACTACCTTGGGGTGGTAGGGGTCGTGGGTTCAAATCCCGCCAGCCCGACCAGAGCTTGGGGTCCGGCCCTGCCGGGCCCCATTTTACCGGGCGGTTGATCGCCCACCCGGGGCGTGGCGCAGCTTGGTAGCGCGCTTGGTTCGGGACCAAGAGGTCGCTGGTTCAAATCCAGTCGCCCCGACCAGAAAGTAGAGCCGCCTGCTCACCCTGCCGATGCAAGGCCGGGAGAGCAGGCGGCTCGCCGTTTTGTTTCCAGGGTCAGGCCGGCAGCCCATCCTGGGCGGGCAAAAGAGCACCCAGGCAGGCAGAGGGCGCAGGGCCCGGCCGGGGGTCGGCTGCGGCAGGCGCAGGCGTCGGCCCCTGCCGCCGGCTCCACCACCGGTCTCCGCTGCCGGCTCCAGCACCGATCTCCGCCGCCGGCTCAGGCGTCGGTCTCCGCCGCTGGATCTGGCGCCGGATCGGGGAACTCCCCGGAGAACTCCAGGGCAGCGGGCGGGTCCCGGTCCGGGGCCCTGGCGGGGTCGTGGAACAGGGCCGCGGCGCCGGCGCGAGGCGGAGCCGGTTCCGGGTCTTCCTCAACCTCCACCAGGATGGCCTCCACAAGGATGTGCAGGATGACCGGCGTCAGGGTGATGCGCTGCGGGCGGTACGGGTATCCCAGGTCGCGGTGGAAGGGGCCAGGCGGGGGATACACCCCCGTGGGCATCTGGCGGGAGTAGCCCCCGATGGGTACAGGGATGGAGATGCCGGCCTGGTGCGGTGCCCAGGCCGGCGGCAGGAAGGCGCCGGGAGCGCCGGCCCACTCCGGGGCCGGCTCCGGGTGCCAGGGAGGCTTCAGGGCCCAGGGCTCCGGAAACAGGGGAGCAGGCATCCACTCCTCCACAGAGGTCACCTGCCTCGGCCAGTCTGTTCCATCTTATGTGGCGGAACAGGGGAGGTGTGGCTCACGACTCGGGTGCAGAGCCCCCGCCGGACTCCCCCAGCTGGCCCCGGAGGGTGGCCGCCAGCCCCGGCGGCGCGGGCAGGAACTTGCCCTCCGCCTCGGCCAGGAGCCGGCCCGAGGCGTCCAGGACCTGCCCCTGCGCCCGGTAGAGCCGGCCAGGCCGCTCCGCCACCAGCCGGGCGGTGACCACCAGGTCGGCCCCCACGGGCACCGGGGCCCGGAACCGGACCTGGAGGTCCGCCGTCAGGGTGATGACCTCCCGGGTGGCGTAAACCGCCCACCACATGGCATCGTCCAGGAGGGCGGTGACGGCGCCGCCGTGGAGCAGCCCGGCGAAACCCTGGAAGTGGGCTGGAGGCCGGAGCCGGGCTCGAACCCCCTGGTCGTCCCGTTCAAATCGGACCTGCATCCCTGCTGGGTTGTGCTGGCCGCAGATGAGGCAGTGGGCGGAGGGGGGCAGCGTGCTCACCGGCTCATCACCCTTTCCCATTCCGTTGAGGGCCGTCAAAGCCGTCCCGGACTTTCAGCCTGCCTTCCCCATACTCCGCGGGGGCACGAGAGTCCTGCCCCTGGCAGAAAACTCTTCTCCCGACTGGCAGCGCCCCGGCAGAAGGGGGAATTCCAGGCGCGCAGCGGGCCGCCCGGGACTGCCCGGGCGGCCCTGGCGTCCGCCGGCGTGGGGACGGTGCGCTCCGGCGCGCCTGGGTGACGGACCGGACGGTGCGCTCTGGCGCGCACCCGGCCGTTGGACCGGACGGTGCGGCCTGGCGCCTACACGTTGAACCGGAAGTAGACCACGTCGCCGTCCTGCATCACGTAGTCCTTGCCCTCGAGGCGGACGAGCCCCTTCTCCCGGGCCGCCGCCATGGAGCCGGCGGCCATCAGGTCGTCGAAGCTCACCACTTCGGCCCGGATGAAGCCCCGCTCCATGTCGGAGTGGATCTCCCCCGCCGCCTGGGGGGCCCGGGTGCCCTTGCGGATGGTCCAGGCCCGGACCTCGTTCTCGCCGGCGGTCAGGAACGTGATCAGCCCCAGGAGCCGGTAGCCGGTCCGGATCACCCGGTCGAGGCCGCTCTCCGTGAGCCCCAGCTCCCGGAGGAACTCGGCCCGCTCCTCGGGCTCCAGTTCCGCCAGTTCCGCCTCGATCTTGGCGCAGATGGGCACCACCTCGGCCCCCTCGGCCCGGGCGAGTTGTGCCACCTTCTGGTAGTGGGGGTTGGCCTCGGGGTTGGCCACGTCGGCCTCGCCCACGTTGGCGACGTACATCACCGGCTTCATGGTCAGCAGGTGCATGTGGTGGACCGCCCGCTGCTCCTCCTCGTTCTCCAGGGGAACGGTGCGGGCGGGCTTTTCCGCCTCCAGGGCGGCCTTCAGCCGCTCCGCCACCCCGGCGATCACCTGGGCCTCCTTGTTGCCGGACCGGGCGGCCTTGGCGTACTTCTCCAGCTGCCGCTCCACCGTCTCCAGGTCGGCGAGGATCAGCTCCAGGTTGATGGTGGCGATGTCCCGGAGGGGGTCGACGCTGCCCTCCACGTGGGTGATGTCCGGGTCCTCAAAGCACCGGACTACGTGGGCGATGGCATCGACCTCCCGGATGTGGTGGAGGAACTTGTTCCCCAGCCCCTCGCCCTTCGAGGCCCCCCGGACCAGGCCGGCGATGTCCACGAAGGTGACGGTGGCCGGCACCACCCGCTGGGGGTTGTACATCCGGGCCAGGGCGTCCAGCCGGGGATCCGGCACCTGCACCACGCCCACGTTGGGGTCGATGGTGCAGAAGGGGTAGTTGGCCGCTTCAGCCCCGGCCCGGGTGATGGCGTTGAAGAGGGTCGATTTGCCCACGTTTGGCAGCCCGACGATGCCCACACTCAGCCCCATGCTCCGATCCTCCCTGCACAGGGGCTGGCCCCTGCTGGCCGTGCAGGCGGCCGGCCCCTGGGTCCTCCGGCAATCCCACAAGGATTAAGGTTAACAGAGTTCGACCCGGTGCGCAAACCCGCACCGGGCCGGCGGGGCCTTAGCCCTCCCGGGCCGCCAGGATCGCCTCGAAGAGGTCGGCCGCGCCGTCCTGGGCGTGGTCCCGGGCCACGGCATCGGCCACCTCCAGCAGGAGCGGGTCGGCGTTGGCCATCGCCACCCCCACCCCGGCCCACTGGATGAGCTCGATGTCGTTCCGGGCGTCGCCGATGGCGGCCACCTCCTGGGGGTCGACCCCCAGCCGCTCGGCGACGACCTGGGCGCCCCAGGCCTTGGTCACCCCCAGGGGGGCGAACTCCAGGTAGGCGGGGTGGTAGATGATGTGGGACCGATCCCCCCACCGGGCCCGGACCTCGTCGTAGAGGTGGGCCGCGGCGACGGCCATGACCTTGTAGGCCGGCTGGGCCTCCTGGCCGGGGGGCAGGAGGGGCGGCGCGTACCCCCGGGCGGCGTCCGCCGCCGCGACTTCCGGGGTGCGGCGGGTGACAAAATAGGCGGTGGGGGTCACAAGGTACGCGGGCACTTCCCGCTCGTTAAAGAACGCGAGCATCTCCGCCACCAGGGGCGCGGGCAGGGTCCGGCCGGCGAGCAGCTGGTCCCCGTCGAAGACCGCCGCACCGTTGGCGCAGACCAGGAAGTGCCCCCCCAGTTCCCGGACGATGGGCCAACTGGCCTGGGGCGCCCGGCCGGTGCAGACGACAAAGGTGACCCCGAGGTCCATTAGCCGCCGGATGGCCGCCCGGCTCCGCTCCCCGACCCGGTGGTCCGGGCCGAGGAGGGTCTCATCCAGGTCGCTGAAGACGAGCCGGATCCGGGCCAGCCGGTCCCGGTCCAGTTCCCCCGGGGCGGGGGGACGTCGCGCGGGCATGGTCCGTTCCTCCCTGTGTCGGTTGCGATGGCGGTTTTCTGTTCACCTGACCCTACCATGTTTTCCAGCGGGGATGCAAGGTGCCGCCCCGGCAGCGGGCCCCGGAGGCCGAACGCCACCGGGCAACGGAGGAGTTTCGGCTTCGGGAGCGAAGTAAAGGCAGGTCAGCGCTTACAGAGGAGGACTTTGCATTGAAGAAGACGGGTTACGTATGGATCGTCCTTACGTTTGGGTTTGCCGCCCTCTCGGGGATCCTGGGGGCGCAGGTCTACAGCCTTTCCCAGCGGGACATGGCCCGGGCGCCGGTGGCCACGGTCAACGGTGAGGTGATCACCAAGCAGGAACTCTACGACGCCCTGGTGGCCCAGGGCGGCCCCCAGACCCTGGAGCGGCTGATCCAGGACCGGCTGGTGCGGCAGGAGGCCCGCAAGGCCGGGGTGACCGTCACCGCCGGGGAGGTCCAGGCGGAGATCGACAAGATCAAGGAGCAGATGGGCGGCGAGGCCCAGTTTCAGTTTGTCCTCGGCCAGTACGGCATGACCCTTGAGGACCTGAAGCAGCGGGTGGAGACCAACCTCTACATCAAGAAGATCCTCGAGCCCCAGATCCGGCAGGAGCTGACGGAGGAGAAGCTCCGGCAGTACTTCGAGGAGCACAAGGAGGATTACGAGTTCCGGGCCCGGCACATCCTGGTGGAGACCGAGGAGGAGGCCAACCAGATCGTCGAACAGCTCAAGGCCGGCGCGGACTTCGCCGCCCTGGCCAAGGAGAAGTCCAAGGACACCGCCAGCGCCGTGAAGGGCGGGGACCTGGGGTTCTTCGGCCGGGGGGAGATGGTGCCGGAGTTTGAGGAGGCGGTCCTCACCGCCCCGGTGGGGGGCGACCCCCAGGTGGTGAAGAGCGCCTACGGCTACCACGTGGTCCAGGTGCTGATGCGCAGCCCCACCTTTGAGCAGGTCCGGGACGAGGTGGAGAGCCAGGCGCTGGAGGACGAACTGAGCGCCCGGTCCGTCACCTGGATGGAGGAACTGAAGGAGAAGGCCCAGATCACCAACACCCTGGCGGAGGCCGAGACCTGACCGGGGCGTCGGGGACCTGGGTGCCGATGGCGAGGCGACGCCGTTGGGCGTCGCCTGCCTTTTCCCTGCCCCGCCCGGCAGGGGGACGGCGCTGTGATAGAATGGGAGTGACAGGCAGCAATTGCGAGGAGGCAGGTGCGATGGCACTGCAGCTTTCCCGGTCTGAGGCCCTCTTCGCCGCCAGCCGGGAAGTGATCCCGGGAGGCGTCAACAGCCCGGTGCGGGCCTTCCGGGCCGTGGGGGGCACGCCGCCCTTCATCGCCCGGGGCGAGGGCCCGTACCTGTACGATGTGGACGGCAACCGGTACATCGACTACTGCCTGTCCTGGGGGCCCCTGATCCTTGGCCACGCCCACCCGGAGGTGGTGGCCGCGGTGCAGGAGGCGGCGGCCCGGGGGACAAGCTTCGGCGCGCCCACGGAGCTGGAACTGGAGATGGCCCGGGCGCTCATCCAGTTCTACCCGGGCCTGGAGATGGTGCGGATGGTCAACTCCGGCACCGAGGCGACCATGAGCGCCATCCGGGTCGCCCGGGCGGCGACGGGACGGCCCCTGGTGGTGAAGTTCATCGGCTGCTACCACGGCCACCACGACAGCATGCTGGTGAGCGCCGGCTCGGGGTCCATCGACCTGGGGGTGCCGGACAGCCCCGGCGTCCCCGAGGCCGCGGCCCGGACCACCCTCGCCCTGCCCTACAACAACCTGGAGGCGGTCCGGGAGGCCTTTGCCCGGCACGGGGAGTCCATCGCCGCGGTGATCGTCGAGCCGGTGGCGGGGAACATGGGGCTGGTGCTGCCCCGGCCGGGGTTCCTCGAGGGGCTGCGGGAGATCACCCGGCAGTACGGGGCGCTTCTCATCTTCGACGAGGTGCTGACGGGGTTCCGGCTTCCCGGGGGCAGCGCCGCGGCCTGCTTCGGCATCGACCCGGACCTGGTCACCCTGGGGAAGGTCCTGGGGGGCGGCCTGCCGGTGGGGGCTTACGGCGGCAAGCGGAAGTACATGGAGCTGGTCGCCCCCGCCGGGCCGGTTTACCAGGCCGGCACCCTCTCGGGCAACCCCCTGGCGATGGCGGCGGGGCTGGCCCAGCTCCGGGTGCTGCAGCGGCCGGACACCTACCCCACCCTGGAGGCCCGGACCCGGCGGCTGGTCCAGGGGCTGAACGAGGTGCTGGAGCGCCGGGGGCTCCCCTACCGGGCCCGGTGCCTGGGCTCCCTGTGGGGGCTCTTCTTCACCACGGTGGAAGTGGTGGACTACGACACCGCCCGCACCGCGGACACCCGGCTCTACGCCAGGTTCTTCCACGGCATGCTCCGGCGGGGGGTGTACCTCGCGCCCTCCCAGTTTGAGGCCGGCTTCATGAGCCTGGCCCACACGGAGGCGGAGATTGACGCCACCGTGGCTGCCGCGGAGGCAGCCCTGGCCGAGCTATGACAGAGGAGCGGCTGGGCGAGCCCGGCGAGGAGCGCCGGGAGGAGCAGGCCGGCGGGGAGGCGGTGTCCGAGGCGCCGGAGCCGCCTGGCCCGGTGCGGCCCCCGGCGGCCGGAACGGCGGCCCGGTGGCGGTTCCTGGTGCTGGGGGGCCTGTTGGCCCCCGCGGCGATGGTGCTCCTGGGCGCGGCCCTGGCCTGGGGGCTCCGGCGGGAGGACCTGCTGGCCGCCCTCCGCCTCCGGCAGCCCTGGCCGGAGGTCCTGGTTTGGGGCGCTCTGGGGGCCGCCCTCTCCCTCGGCAGCGTCGCCGGCCTGGCCCAGGTCTGGCGCCGGTTCG